>CAJXKR010000090.1 GCA_913055815.1 uncultured Desulfohalobiaceae bacterium
GAGGCAAGTTGTTCTGCCTTGATAGATAAATACCATTGGAACAGGAAACCCACGGTGACATTCTTTTGCCTTTTCGGTTTTTTGGGTAGCTTGATTTTCATGACAAATGGCGGTCAATATGTACTTGATATTACGGATCATTTCATAAACAATTTCGGTATTGTTTTTGCCGGGTTGGCGGAAGTGATATTCCTGTCCTGGTTCTTCCGTTTGGAGTCTTTACGGCAGCACGTCAACTTGTATTCGGATTTCAGCATAGGTAAGTGGTGGAATTTTTGTCTGATAGTCATTACTCCGCTGGTATTGGGATACATGGCTATAGGCAATCTTGTGGGGGATATAAAGTCTCCCTATAACGAATATCCCGTAAGTGCACTTTGGTTTGGATGGGGAATAGTAATTGCAGTGTTACTGCTTAGTTTTGCCCTGCAAAAGTCCAAGGGGAGTTTTGTTTGGGAAGACAGGGCTTATAGGTCATAGGCCTGTATTGCTCCATATTGGAGATATTAAAAGGAGATAATATGAGTGCCGGTGCGATTGTAATGATGATTTTTGGTCTGGGTGTGACCTGGGGCGGGGCGCTGATATGCCTGAGGCTGGCCCTGAAAAGGAAAGATTTGTAGCATGAAAGAGGGGTTATGTGACTGTTGAGGTGAAATTTTACAGGTACTGTCAGTTTCCTTCATGTTTCGTTGTACCTGCGGGGCAGGATAGTTAAGAAGATATTTTATTGCAGGTTCACGGCAGTTTCTTGAACCGTGAACCATCAACGATTGCATGCCTTATTGATTAAGGAATTCCAGTTCGCGGGCCAGCGTTTTGGAGGCTGTCATTTCATAGCCTGCACTATAGGCGGAGTTTAAAGGGTTCCAGTAAATATACTGCGTCTCCAGTGGAGAGGATTTTTCAAAATCCAGCTTCATGCTGGGATTATAGGATACCATTTTGGAAGTAACATCCAGCAGGGTATCCACCACTTCCTCCTCGATTGTGATCCCGCAGTAAGCGGCGGCAGTATTTACCTCCCGCATTATCGACTCTGCAAGTTCCCTGGTATAGGGGTTCCCCATTATTTCGTCTGTAGTTGCCCGCAACACGACTGACAAGCCGTTAAAAGGCATGTTCCACATAAGTTTTATCCAGCGCGACTTCATAAGATTCTCGCTCATCTGTGCATCTATGCCCGCAGTCTTGAATTCCGCCACCACCTTTTCCAGGTTCCGTGTGATCCCAGCAGCTTGGGTCTCACCTGCGTATTCCCCCAAGGTGACAGAACCGTAGTCCAAATGTTTGATATGCCCTGGACCCACCTTGTTGCTGCAAATGAAACACATTCCTCCGATTATGATATTTTTCGGCAAAAGTTCCCGGAGTTCCGCCTCCATACCCAGTCCGTTCTGCAGTAGTATCACGATGGTGTCATCTTTGCAGATTTCAGGGATTAAATCCTTTAATAGCTCGTTGTGATAGGTCTTCAAGGATACAATAACCACGTCGCAATAGGGCATGTCCTGAACCCTGGAATATGGATTAACATTGGACAGGGATATATCCCCCTTGTCTACGGATTCCACCTTCAAGCCCTTTGTTTTTACCTGTTCGAAATCGTTGTGCAGTAGAAAATGTACATTAAATCCCGCATGTTGCAACAATACACCGTAGAATCCGCCAATGGCACCGGTACCAATTACTGCGTAATTCATTTGAAACTCCTTTGAAAAAATTTATAATTGTGAAATTCCCTCACAATAGTTTTTTAAAAATACTGGTGATGTTGTTGAATTTACTGCTCCAGAATGCTTGATTTTTTCAAGCAGATTTTTTTTCAGGGTTTGCTTGCATAACGCAGATTGATTAGTTAATTATTTGTGTTTGCTTAAATCGTATACACCGTGCACCGGAAAGTCCAAAGGATAGTTGGGATTGTCTTCGAAGCGGATTATACCGATGTTTTCAGATTCCGGGATGTAACTCAAAGGTATTAGGTCCTTGGGTATGGGATACCCGATTATCCTTGTATGAAGACTGTTGAGTCTGGATTCATAGTAGCTCTTTAAGTAGTTGAGCACTGTTTCGTTTTCTTGCGAGCTAAATGTCTCCAAAAGGATCTTGCGGCTCCTTACTGGATCGGCAAGGCTCTCGTCCCTTATGGGAGAGCCCAGGATTTCGTCCCAATCCAATGCTTCTTCCAGTTCTTTGTCCCATTGGGGTTTGAAGAGATGTACTTCGACATCGTCGTATCCTTTGTAGTGCTCAATAACGATGGATATTGCGTGCCCCAGGTCAACCGGAAACGGATTTTCCTGTGAGTTGGAATGTTCATTCATATTTATTCTCCTTTGTGTTGTGTTAATAATCGATTGATTCGCACAATTTTAATTCAAATGCAATAGTGATGTTTGCAGTGGGAATTGATTAACCAAGTTCCTTTGTAGGCTCCAGGGCAAATTGTCATAATAGAAACTATTAATTAAATATATAAACGTGTTGGACAACTTGTTATAACCATTTGATATATCAAATTATTACCACAAATGTGTCCTGGTTGACACTTGGGTATGTTTAGATTTTAGACTGTTTTTGTTAGTATGTATAAAAAGACCTGTGTTCGAAAAAAGAGAAAAAATGAAAGGAGTGATTTCAATGAATTACGATATCTCTGTGGATGAACTGCCAAATATAGATTTAAGTCCCAATGCGCAAGTGGTTTTGGAAAAGAGGTATCTAAAAAGGGATTCTGAAGATGTGCAGGAGACTCCTAAACAGATGTTTTGGAGAGTGGCCTCCAATATTGCATCCGAAGAACAGAAGTATCAAGGATCTGTGTATGATCCTCAGGAACTGGCCAAGGATTTCTACAATCTTATGGCCTCCCTGGATTTCCTGCCAAATTCCCCGACACTTATGAATGCTGGCACCGGGATCGGGCAGTTGGCAGCATGTTTTGTACTCCCTGTGGAAGATTCCCTGGACAAGATTTTCGATTCCATAAAACATGCCGCCCTTATCCACAAATCCGGTGGTGGAACGGGTTTTTCCTTTTCCAAGCTCAGGCCCAAAAATAGCAAAGTGGGTTCTACCGGAGGTATAGCTTCCGGACCATTGTCTTTTCTCAAGATATTCAATACCGCCACTGAACAGGTCAAGCAGGGAGGTACCCGCAGGGGTGCCAACATGGGTGTGTTGAGGGTGGATCATCCGGATATCCTGGAGTTTATCAAATCCAAGGAGCACGAGGATCAGTTGAACAATTTCAATTTGTCCGTAGCTCTGACCGAGCAGTTTATGGATGCTGTTGAAGACGATACTGAATATTCATTGATCGATCCTCACAGCGGAGAAGTGACCGAAAAGCTTCGAGCAATGGAGGTTTTTGGACTCTTGGTGCGCAAGGCCTGGGAATCCGGTGATCCGGGAATGATATTCATAGACAAGATAAACCGGGACAACCCCACGCCCAAGCAGGGGGAAATCGAGTCCACAAACCCCTGCGGAGAACAACCGTTGCTCCCATACGAGGCCTGTAATCTGGGTTCGATAAATCTGGCCAATTTTTGTTCCCCGGACCAAAAAAACGGTGTGGACTGGGACAGGTTGAGGGAGGTTATACACCTGTCCATAAGATTTCTGGACAATGTTATAGACAGTTCAGATTATCCCTTGGATGAAATCAATCAAAAGGTGATCGAAAACAGGAAAGTCGGTCTGGGAATAATGGGATGGG
Organism: uncultured Desulfohalobiaceae bacterium; assembly: GCA_913055815.1. Taxonomy (GTDB): domain Bacteria; phylum Desulfobacterota; class Desulfovibrionia; order Desulfovibrionales; family Desulfothermaceae; genus CAJXKR01. Next base: position 3,725 of record CAJXKR010000090.1, read on the forward strand.
CTGATCTTTTGTACAGTCTGGAGCTTCCGTACAATTCCCAGAGGGCTTTGAGCCTGGCTGAAGTCCTTATGGAATTCTTCCAACAGGAGTCCAAGGCGGCTTCCAGAATACTGGCCCAGGAAAAGGGTGCCTTTCCGGCATTTGACGATTCGGTTTATGCGGAAAATGGTGAAGGGCCCTACAGGAACGCTACTACAACCACAATTGCACCCACCGGGACTTTATCCATAATAGCCGGGTGTTCTTCAGGGATTGAACCCCTGTTTGCACTCAGTTTTGTGCGGCAGGTAATGGACGGGGAGAAATTGTCCGAGTTGAACAGCTATTTCAAGCAGTATTTCGAGAATACGGAATACTATACACCGGACCGGCTGCAGGAAATAGCTTCCAAGGGTACAATCCGGGACCTGGAATATATGCCCAAGAGAATGAAGGAAATCTTTGTAACCTCAATGGATATAGAACCGGATTGGCATTTGAATATGCAGGCAGCATTCCAGAAACATACCGACAATGCTGTGTCCAAGACTGTAAATCTTCCCAATTCTGCTACCCAGGATGATATATACAATGTATACTGGAAGGCGCACGAACTAGGATGTAAAGGGGTGACCGTGTTTCGGGACGGGAGCAAGAGCGAACAGGTCTTGACCAAGTCTACCGAGTCCAAACAGGACACATCAACTCAAGATTCCGTGGTAAAGGAAAGGCCGGAAGTTATGTTTGGTTTTACCCAGAAAGTTGAGACCGGCTTGGGTGAACTCTATTTGACTATAAATGAAATCGACGGCAAGCCGTTTGAAGTGTTTGCCACCATAGGTAAATCCGGCAGATCGATTACAGCCAAGACCGAAGCCATAGGAAGACTCGTGTCCCTTGCCCTGCGTTCAGGTGTTTATGTAAAGGATATCGTGAAGCAATTAAAGGGCATCGGAGGTGAACATCCAGTATTCAAGAAAAAGGGTCTTCTTTTGTCCATTCCGGATGCGGTTGCCTGGGTGTTGGAGAATCGATACCTCCAGGGCGAGGAGCCGCAGACCGATTCCAAGAGTTTGGTCAGCCCGCATTGTCCAGAGTGTGGCCAGGAACTGGTGTTCCAGGAAGGGTGTTTCCTGTGTTACGCCTGTGGGTACACTAAATGCGGATAGCAACAAGGAGTGCTATGGACTGGATAGAGAACAAGGGATTTTGTACTGATAATACATTTACTCGATTATTTGCTGGAACCCTCCAACACTGGTTTTTCCGGATTGGAGGGATACTGGCAATCTTGTAACCAAGTTGCAAGGTAAGTTACAGGCTATGGCTGTTTAATTGGTGAGTCACTACAATGCGGCTTAATAAAATAGAGGTATGATTTACATGTTAATTTTCATGCCCTAGCGGACTCAAGGAAGCATGAAAGAGTTGTTAAGTTGTTCTTTTTCTTACGTAATCACATAATCACGTAACCACATCTTTCATATTAAGCTTTTTAGGACAAAATGCCCGAGCTGGCCTGCATTAGCAAAGCGAAGATGTTTTGGGGTAAAATGCCCAGGTAGAGCACCCCCAAAGCCAGGATAATGGCTACTGAGGCCCCGGCCGGGCCCAGGCTGATCTTGTTTTTGACCACTTCGTCCAGTGTATAGGCATGTCTTACCAGATTCAAATAGTAGAATATGGCCAGAGCGGTATTGACTACCCCGATTATTACCAGCCAGTGAAAGCCGGCGTCCCAGGCAGAACTGAACAAGAACAGCTTGCCTATGAATCCTGCTGTAGGCGGAAGTCCAACCAGAGCAAATGCGGAAACCGCCAGCACGAATGCCAAAATCGGTGAGTTGGAGTACAGTCCGCGCAAATCGCTTATGTATACATTCTTGCCTCGATCCGAGATACGAGTGATTACCCAGAAGATGGTCAGGTTCATGACCATGTAGACCAGGGCATAGTAGGAGGCTGCAGCCAAACCGTGCACCCCGCCTGCTATAAGTCCCATGATCACGAATCCGGAATGGGCAACACTGGAGTAGCCTATAAGTCTCTTGACGTCCCTTTGGACCAAGGCGGTCAGATTACCCAGGGTCATGGATACTGCAGCAAACACTGCCAGGATGATTTTGACTTCCATCCCCGGGGAGAAAGCCATCAGTCTCACCATAATCACGATTGCACCCAATTTGGGTAGTGTGGCGGCAAAAGCTGCGGTTTCATTGCTGGCCCCCTGATATACCTCCGGAGCCCAGAAATGAAAGGGGAACAAAGCCAATTTGTACAAAAAGGCAAGCAAGAACATGGCCAGCCCGATAAGAGCCATGGGCTGCTGGGCATATGACCAATCCATGGCCAATAGTTCGGCTACATACGTGGTATGATGTCCAGCCAAAATATAGGAGACCCCGTAAAGCCCTATTGCAGTAGCTAGCGCACCAAACAGGACATACTTTATAGCCCCCTCTACTGCACGGGGGTCCCTGTTTCTCAGGGGCAACAGGATATACAGGCTGAAAGAGGCCAGTTCAAGTGAGAGATATATGGTGAAGAGTTCCACGGTACTGGAAAGAAGAAGTAGGCCGAAAGCGCTCATGCACATGAAAAAGAAATAGTCAGCTCGATTGGCCTGCACCAATGTACCAACCCTCAGGGCATTGCCGGTACAAACTGCGAGCCCCAGAAATATGATGCTCTTGAAGAATTGGGATAATCCATCTATCTGGTAGGATTGATAAAACATGAATTCCGGTCCGGTAGTGGAAAATGCAGTCAATAGGAATCCAATCAGGGCAGCAAAAGGTACCCAGGCAATCTTGTCCCTATGTTGGTTAGATATGCTCTGTGCGAACAGGACAGCCAAAATGGCCACCATGAACAGTTCCGGAATTATAAGCTGGGGATTGAAGTTAAGCAAGGCTTGTCTCCTTTTAACCTGTTAGGTAAAGTTATCCACTTGTTTCTATTTGCATCCTGAAATCACCCGGATGAACCGTGGGCTAGTCCGAGGCTTTCATATCAATGAATTCGATGGTTTTTGGCTCAAGATTCGGTGCTTTCTTCAAAACAATTGCAGGAGAAGGTTTGTGTTCATCTATAACCAGATTCTTTTCCTGTTCAAAATTTTGCACCAGGTTATCTATGGATGGCCTCATGAAGTCAAGGGCTTTGCCCGGGCCTACCCCCAGGTAGATGACCAGTAGTCCCAGGGGTACGAGATAGATCCATTCCCGGAGGTTCATGTCCTGCCAACCCTGGACCTTGCTGGGGGATCCCCAACCTACGGTCAGAAGCAACCGGAGCAAATAGGCAAGACCCAAAATCAGCCCGATAATAAAGAGTACTCCCAACCAAAAGTTCACTTGGAATATTCCGAGCAAAATCAGGAGCTTGCTGAAAAAGCCGTTGGTACCGGGAAAGCCGAAAGCTGCAAAAGCGAATAAAAGCAAAAACCCGGTGTAGGCAGGCAAATATTTGCTTACTCCCATGTTTTCGGACAGTTCGCGGCTGTGGCTGCGTTCGTAGATAAGGCCCACCAGGAGAAACAAGGCCCCGGTAATAACTCCGTGGTTGACCATGTGCATAATTGCCCCTTCTATTCCCCTGAAGGCAAATACAAAGATGCCCAGGGTAACAAAACCCATGTGTGCAACCGAGGAATAGGCAATCAGTTTTTTCATGTCGGATTGGCCGAATGCAAGCAAAGATCCCACTATGATGGAAAGTATTGCCAGCAGTATCATAAGAGGGGCGAAGTAATCGCTGGCTGCCGGAGTTATGGGCAGACAAAAACGCAGGAACCCGTAAGTGCCCATTTTAAGCAAAATGGAAGCCAAAAGTACACTTCCGGCAGTGGGCGCTTCCACATGAGCCGCAGGTAACCAGGTGTGAAAAGGATACATGGGAACCTTGATTGCGAAAGCCAGGGCCAAGGCCAGGAAGATCCAGGCCTGGAACTGGAAGGTGTACTGATGCTGCATGAGTTCCGGTATGGAAAAGGTACCTGTCTTGATGAATAAGGCAACAATCGCGGCCAGAAAAAGAGTGCTCCCCGCCAGGGTATATAAAAAGAACTTCAGGGAGGCGTATCGCCTGTTTGGGCCACCCCAGACCGCGATTATGAGGTACATGGGGATTAGCATGGCCTCCCAGAAAACGTAGAACAGGACAAAATCCAGGGCACTGAAAATACCCAGGCAGGCAGTAGTCATAAGAAGCAGGCAGAAATTGAATTCCTTGACCCGTTTTTCAATGTATCTCCAGGAACAGAGGATACAAATCGGCAATAGAAGAACCGTGAGAAGGATAAGGAGCACGCTGATGCCGTCTATGCCCAGATAATAAAATATATTCCAGGATTCAATCCAGGCTTGTCTCTCAACAAATTGAAACTGGGCAGTACTCTCAAAGCCGAATATTATGGGCAAAACCAGCACACATTCGATCAAACTCACCAGCAAAGTAAAGACCTTGACTGTATTGTCGCCTCGCAGAAAAAAGAGCACTACAGCCGCAATAAGGGGAAAAAATATCAGGGCGCTAAGCACGGGAAATCCTGTGTTAAGCATGGTCGACAACTCCGGCAAAAGGTTTATAAAAAGTTTTAGATTGTTAACTGGAATGTCTGTTATTCACCACCTAACTGATAACCGATAACTGTTAACTCACCAGTATTTAAAATAGCCAAATAAAGCCGCTAACTATCAAGGCAATGATCACTGCCATTGCTAAATATTCCTGAATCCTTCCGGATTGTAATCTGGAAAGAACTCCGCCGCCGGAATTTTGAACATGATAGGCTGTACCGTCCAGAATTCCGTCAATGCCCTTGAGATCGAACCAAACTGATGCCCTGGAAAGGAGGCTGACCACGTTGGGCAGTCGTTTCTGGAACGCCGCGTCCACAACCGGATCCAGCTTGGCTGCTATAAAACCGGCCCAGCGCATAACTCCGCCTACAAAAAGCCAATTGTAAAAGCTGTTGATGTACCACCTGTTCCAGAGGAAGGCATGCACCAGGCGAACAATGCCAAAGCGCTGGTAGACAGCATTAACATCCCACCTTCCGGAGAAATAGAAAAAGTAGGCCGGAATTGCTCCCAGTAGTACGCAACCTATGGATAGTACAGACAGAAACAGTTTGGAATAATGGGCTACATGGTCTACAGTGGAAAGTGCCAGATCGTGCACCAGTTGGGTTTCGAACAGATGGTGCAGCCAGTGTTCAGCTTTTAAGCCCAAAATTCCCAATACTACAAGTCCAGCAGCCAGGGCTCCGCAGGCAAAGGTTTGGGAGAAATATCCCTCCTCTACGTGGTGGTGCTCCTTGCTGGTTTGTTTTTCGATATTCAAGCTAGCTTTGCCGTGAAAAATCATCCCGAAATAGCGCATGGAGTAGAAAGCGGTGAATATGACAGCGATCAAGGCTAACGCAAAGAGCCCGAAGTGCTGGGTTTCCAGGGTAGTATGCAGTACTGCTTCCTTGCTCCAGAATCCGGGCAGGGGAGGAACTCCGATCAGGGACAAAGTAGCCAGTCCCATGAATAGCCAGGTATAGGGCATGAATTTGCGCATCGCCCCCATCTTGTCGATATATATGGAATGCGCTGCATGTATTACTGTTCCGGCGCAGAGAAACAGACAGGCCTTGAACATGGCGTGGCTTAACAGATGGAACGTGCCTGCGGTATAGCCGCTCAGCAATACACCCTTACTGAATCCGGCTACACCCAGAGCCAGCATCATATATCCGATTTGGCTGACAGTGGAAAATGCCAAGACCTTTTTGAGTTCCACAGCCACCAATCCCTGGCTGGCTGCCAAAAATGCTGTAATCGCACCTACCCAGGCCACGATCAGGAAAAAGGCCATTGCTTCTTCCGCCCCCGCCATCCAGTATCCGTAATAAAAGATGGGAATAAAACGAGCGATCAAAAAGACCCCACTTTTGACCATGGTCGCGGCGTGAATAAGAGCAGAAACCGGACCCGGACCGGACATTGCTTCCGGTAGCCATTCGTGAAGCGGAAACTGGGCAGACTTGCCAACTGGACCGGCGATAAGCAGAATGCTCACCAGGATGATCATTCCCGGCGTGTTTGCCATGGCCGGAATCCATTCGGACGCAGTCTGGTAGAGCTCCAATACGTTAAAGGTCCCGGAGTAAAAGTACATGATAAGCATACCGCCCAGCATGAGCATATCTCCCACGCTGGTTACTATGAATGCCTTCACCCCGCAGGCGGAGGGAGCTTCGAACTTGTCAGGGGCCGGTCCTCCAATCCAGTATTCTTTCGAGTCCTGGTAGTAAAATCCGATCAATGCGTAACTGCAAAGCCCCACCAGTTTCCAGCCTATAAATATGATGATCAGGTTATTGGCCAGTACCAGCAGGAGCATGCTGCCGATAAAGGCATTCATTAGCATCCAAAATCGCATGATTGCAGGGCTGCCCTTCATGTATCCCAGGCAGTAGACCATGATAAAAAAGCTGATTATTGCCACCACATTGGCCACGATAATGCTCAATTGATCCAACAGTACGCCGAAGCTAACATCAATGGGAGTGTGCAACCACTGATACGTGGATTCCATGGGTAAGCTTCCAGATCCGAACAGGAGGGGCAGGAGCATAACCGCAGAAACCGCCGCCAAAAAGGAAAAAAAGACTGCTCCGAAATTCATGACCGAGGTGCTGATGCGAGACAGAATCGGAGCCAGCACCACCCCGATAAAGGGAAAGATAATGCAGAGCCACGCTAGCTGAGTATCCATATTTGTCCTACCTCAAGGTTTCGCGTTTATTGTCTGTTGGCTTTTTTACTTCCAGAAATCATTTTATCTTAACCACCATGCCCTGCCGGGCACAACTAATAATGAAAGAATTAGATTATCACTTTGAAATGTCAGGGATTTTAATTCCTCGATTCCTTAATTCTTTCATATTAATTCTCCAATTTTCTGTGCACTAAAGTCTTAACCAATTCTTAACAGTCACAGTCACTGATAACTGATAACAGATTTTCATGTTAACCCCCATGCCCTGCCGGGCACAACGAACAATGAAAGAATATAAATTTAACCTGGAGGACAAGGTTTTTGTCTT
>CAJXKR010000091.1 GCA_913055815.1 uncultured Desulfohalobiaceae bacterium
TGCTGTATATATTCTCTATTCAGGGCATGGAAGCGTTTTTGCAACATAAGTGGAAAAAAGCTTTAAGACCGAATCTTATCTCCCATCCTGAAAAGCTGATTCAGGGCAGCAAGAAAGTTCAGGAAGAAGTCAAGGAAAATGTTGACAAATTCTGGGAAGATCGTTTGGGGATTGAGATGGGTGCGCAACCCAAGGTTCTGGTCCGGACTGATTCCGGAATACAAATTTATCCCAGGTATGATTATTATGAGGAATTCGGGTTTTCAGACAAAGATTCGTTTGCCCAGGATGAAAATATTGAGAAGAGGAGCGAGATAGCTGAACAGAACCTGGAGATCTTGAAGGACGGGATTGAATTGAATCTCGATGTACGGATCCCCAGATCTTCATTGTTGGCTGGTTTGGTTTTGGGCTTTTATATTTTGATTTTCAGTTCCATTCTAATCCTTAGTTATCGAAAAAATGTAAAGCATGCGGAAAAACTGTTGACCCAACAGCATCAGGAAATGAAGAGATACCAGGAGCAATTGGAAAACGCTTCAGCCAAGTTGCAAAGTACCTACGACCGGGAAAGAGAGTATCAAGAGCAAATCCAGAACCTGCGCAAGGAATTGACCCGGACAGACCACAAGCTTCAATCCACGGAAGAAAACGCCCTGGAGGAAATCGAGGACCTGGAAAAGAAACTGCAGGAAAATGTTGAATCCAGAAAGGAAAAGGAATCTGAGATTGAAGCACTGAAGAAGGAGATTGAAAAGTTTGAGCAAACACAGAACAAGCAGGAGAACAAGAAGGCAAAACAGGAAAAACAAGTCTTGAAAAGATTCAATGCCTTGTACAAGAATTTGAATTTCGAGCAAAAGGCAGTCCAGGGTTTCCTGGATTTGAATTTGGAACATCAGCTAAAGGCTGAAAAGTTGATCCATTCACTTGATCTGGATCATAATCAAGTAAAGGTCAAGCGGAAAGTTTTTCTGAAAAAAGGGGATATGAAAGTTTTGGAAACAGAATTTTCCTATAACGGGCGTTTATACTGGACCTTGAACTCCAATTCACAAATCCATATACTGAATATAGGTACCAAGGATACGCAAAAAAGGGACCTGGGATATATAGAAAATCTTGCGGGGTAATTTCCTGGGATCAGTAATTTTTCCATAAAGTTTCCAGTTGCAGAAATTGAAGGCTAGTATACTGAAAACCAACACTTTAATCAAATTCTTCCAATACCCTAAAATTCATAAAATATTTAACTATGACTTTGTGAACGGTTGATTCAAGTATTCAAAAAGTTCCTGCCAATGACATATTTTAGGAATGTTTGGCTCTGGTGGTTCCTTTAGTTTTTGATCAACCCCGGGTGCGAATGAAACATTGTTGTCCCGCACATAGGTTGTCCATACCGGCTGCAGTCCGCTATTCAATGCTCCCTTTACATCGGCTTCCGGGTCATCCCCGATGTAGATTACTTCCCGGGGCTTTACTTGCAGTGATTCTGCAAGAGCGTCGAACACAAAGGGATGCGGCTTGCGATAGCCCAGCTCTCCAGAGATCAGCAGGCTGGAAAAAAAACGGCTTAATCCCAGATGATTCAATAGATTTCTAGCTCCAGCCCCGTCTGTAAAATTTGAAAGAAGACCCAGTTTGTAGTTTTGGGATATTTTGCTCAACATTTCCGTTGTTCCGGGGATTAGCTTTGAATATTCCAAAAAGGCGGCGAAGTATTGCTCTACGCTTCGAAGTATCCTGGGATCATCCGGATCTACGGAATAACCTAGCTTGTCAAGGGCACCGCTTATCCAGAAGCGATTGTGGGTCTCCCGGTAGGATTGTTTTGCCTCCCTGATATAACTGAGTGCGGTATTGGTATATACACTGTTAAAATCCTGCAAGGTGATTGCAAAACCTTCAAATTGCAAATTCCTGGTTAAAGTATGTATTGCTGTTTCCAAGGCCTCCTCTTCAATGGTTATAAGCGTATTGAAAAGATCGAGCCCCACAGCCCTGAATCTGCACATTGCTTAACTCCTTTTATATCAACTGTTAAATACTACTTGAGTTATTATTCAGTTGCAACCGGGAGTTGGTATTTTTCCAGGCAGGGATTTTTTGCTGCTTGATACGGTTAAAATCCTTGATTTTTGCAATTGCGCTTTTTATAATGAGTTTTGAATTATGCAAATAGCTAAGCTTTAGTCATTGATATTTCCGTTATGACAAAAGTGTTTTAAATGCAATGTTTTTGTAATGCAAAAGAAAGGAGCAGTCGGTATGCCAGAGATCATATTCGAGAAATCCACTCAATTTGCAAGTTTTCACAATCCCCTTATGGGAGGTGAACTGACCACTCATGAACTGGAACTGAGGTACGATCCCCTGACCAGGCATCAGAGCGTTTTCAATCCCGGAATGGAAGGCAAGTCCCAGATGCTCTATCCGGATACGGATTTTGATTATATGCGGGAGAGGGCAGAGGAGTCCAAGGCCAGTTGTTTCCTCTGCCCGGAAAACTGGAAGGAGAACGTACCCAGGTTCCCGCAGGAAATGATCTCTGAAGGAATCCTGGAACAAAATCGGGCCTGTCTTTTCCCCAACCTTTTTCCTGTGGGAGGTAATCACGCAGTTGTCAGGCTGGGTAATGAGCACCTGCGCTTTTTGAACGAAATGCCGGCGGATCTTTTGCAAGAGGGGATTCAAGTTTCCCTGGATTACATCAAACGGTGTCATCAGTACGATTCCAACCTTCGCTACTGCACTATGAATGCGAATTACATGTTCCCTGCCGGGGCGAGTGTTATGCACCCGCATTTCCAGATCATGGCTTTGCCTGAACCCACTACCTATCACAAGAGGCTTTTGGATTACAGCAGAACGTTCTATCAAGACACCGCCAAATGCTATTGGAACGAGCTCCTTACCAGGGAAAGGGAACTACAAGAACGCTGGATCGGAAACACGGGTACTTGCGACTGGATAGCCTCCTATTCCCCCGGAGGATTTAACGAGATCATGGCAGTATGGCCGGAAAAGGAGAGTTTCCTGGAATGGGAGGAGGAAGATGTGCAGAGTTTGGCAAAGGGGCTGGAAAAAGTTTTGCAACTTTACCACGAGATGAATCTCTCCACCTTTAATTTTTCCTGCTACAGTGCACCCATGGGAATAAAGTCCCCGGAATTCAAGTGTGTTTTTCGGATTGCAAACAGGCAGAACGTGGTTAGGCATCACAGGACGGATGACTTTTTCGTGCAGAAAATGCTGGGCAATGAAATAATTTTGAACCGGCCGGAAACTCTGGCGGATTGGCTCCGGGAAAAAATGGGCTGAGTGCAAACCTTGATAATACTATTGATGATGGAATGGGGAACTGATTAAAGCAGTTGATTTTGCGTCCTTGTGTTTCTAGATGTTTGCTATAATCCAAAGAGGACGCGCCTGCAAAAAGTTGTTCTGCAGGTCGTTTTATAGTTTTCTCGCTACTTCGTAGTCGAGATTGCCAAAGTTTTAAGTAAAATAAAATAGTTATAAATAACACGTTTCAAAATCTAATAGCTAGTGCCTGAACGAAAACACTGATTGGATGTGCACTTGCCCATATACAAGGAGCAAAAAACTTTGAAACCGCAGTGTATATTAATACATGAGGATTTCAAAGGCTTAAAGCTTTGATGTAGATGGGTGAGTTTTCGTCCAAGCACTAATTAAAAGACCATGCCTGTTTATGTTTTTGTACCAAACTTCCTTAATCTATACAGAGGTAATACAATGAAAATGATTGGCGGTACATGCTTATTGCTTACATGTTTTTGTGTACTTGCATGTTCTCCGAAGGGACCACACCAGATGGAAATGGTTCTTTCTCAAGTTCCGGTTCCAACAGGTTTCTACTTGAAGACCCAACAAAAACTGCAAGCGGTTCAGCACTGGAAATCCCTGGCCTCGGATGTGGCTGAAAAAATACACAACAGGCTGGACAAGAAAAACACTATACTGAATAAATCCATATATGTAGCACCTTCAGGTAACACACCTTTTGAACAGGGATTTAGAAAGCTGCTCATTTCCCAGTTGGTAAAAGAGGGGTTAAATGTGACCCCAAAAAACAAGGATCAGATGTTGCTCAGTTTCGAGGTGGAGACATTCAAGCACCAGGACAGGTTAAAGACAACAAAATACGGGACCTATACGACCTTGCTTCCGGGTATGTCCACAAAAAAACTGGAGAATTCGGCAGAAGCGAACAAAATAAAAGGCGATCCCAGAAAGAATATGGAGGCAGGGAAATATATTTTGGAATTGCCGCAGAGAGAGATCATGATAACTACATCCCTGATGTACCAAGGCGAGTTTTTAGCCAGGGATTCTTCGGTTTTTTATATCAATGACAAGGAATGGTGGCACTATAACAAAAGAAAGAAGGAAAACGACTATAATGTTAAGACTTATCAAATAGTTGCTGATTAAGGAGAGTTAAATGAAAAAAATATCAATGTTTGTTTTTTTTCTCCTTTTTACTGTTGTTTTAGCTCGAGCGGTCAATGCGGAAATTGTACCATTCTATAAATCCGCATCCTATTTGGGAGATGCTGCAAAAACCATTGCTTACAAGCTGGATCAAAATTTGAATCACAGGCTTAACAGGTCCACGCCAATAATCAAGACTAGTTTGGTAAATATTGATAACATGAAAAAATCTTCCACCCTGGGAAGATATCTTGGTGACCAAATCGGAAATGAATTTTCCAATTACGGATATAAAGTAAGCGAACCAGGAGTTAGAAAAGACTCCGTATTAATGAAAAAAGGTAAAGGTGAGTTCGCACTTACCAGGGATGTTGAAAAAGTGCTCCCGGACAATGCAAGCCAGGCCCTTATAGTGGGCACCTATTGCCAGGGCAAGAGATATGTGGATGTGTCGGTAAGGATAGTAAGTACAATGGATCAGTCAATCATCTCTTCCAGTAATATAAGGATAAGAAAAACTCCATCCATAAAGGACATGCTGAAAGAAAGCACATATGAGGTGTCGGGGAGAAATGATTCCGAGACCAAGGACTCCGGCACAAATGATTCCGAACATTCAGGGCCATACCAGAGTGGGAAAGTGGAACTGGACAAACAATCCATTATAGATACAAGAATTATTCAAAAAAGGCTTCGCAAACTGAATTATTATCATGGATGCATTGACGGGATCTGGGGGCCCAAGACCCAAAAGGCAATGGAAAAATTTAAAAAGGCAAACAATGTTTCCAATCCCAAAGAATGGAACATGGAAACACAGAAAGAATTGTTCAGTTTACCTTGAAACCCGGAGCTTGAACACAATGATTTTGCGAGAACCACACCGTAAATATGGACAGGAATTGTATATGAAAAGGGCTTTTCTTGGGATATTCCTTGGTGCACATTCATGTCTTGTACGGAAGTTTGCAAATATAATCAAGGTCTGAATACTATGGAAACAAATTATTATTTCACACCTCTTTATAAATACAAATGGAAGCTAAAAGGGGATATGCCGCTTGTAAACATCGAATCCCCTCAGGAAGTGATTGAGCATAAATATTGTTTGCCAGAGAGATACAAGGTGATAACTGAATAAATCCGGTACAGCAGTACCCTTGCTATTGGAGGAAAAACAACCTTGAAAAAAAATATCCAGGAGAATAAATCCATGAAATATTCAAGTGTATTGGCTATATGTTTATTTTTAACCGCGTTTCTTGTTAGCGGTTGTTCGCACATCAAAAACCTGGATTTTGGCTTCAAGGAATCGAAAATTAACAGGGATTCCAAGTTGATAGAGCTAAATTACAGGGCGGCTCGAATCTTGAGTCAAAAATTGCAGAAAAACCGAATCAATGAAGCTCCCATGTTGGTTTCCACATTTGTCAATCTGGACAATGTCAATTCTGCAAATTCCCTGGGAAGGCTTATTCCACAGCAAATCAGCTCCAAATTGACCCAGCTGGGCTACAGGCCCCTGGATATTCGGCTAAGGGACAGGAATATTTTAGTCCGCGAAAAGAAGGGAGAAATAGCACTCTCCAGAAAAATTGAGGATATTTCTTTACAACATTCAGGAAGGACTATTTTGGTAGGCACGTATTCTTTCCTGAACCAAAAGATATTTGTAACAGTAAAAGTCTTGCGTTGCAGGGACAGCGCTACGCTAGCCGCCTATGATTACGTATTGCCCTATGAAAAGGATAATAAAATAAGACCGTCAGTATTAACAGATTATATGTAGAAATACAGTGTAAAATCTGACTTGCATTATTACGCCCCGGCGTAATATCGGCTTGATATTCTGATAAGCCAAGGAGCCTGAATTTGATTCTTTCAGGCTCAGCAATAAATCAAATTCAGGCAATTTCCTGCATTTTTTTTCCTAATTCACTTCCATAGTCCTGGCAGGCTTTAATTCCTTCTTGATCGGAAATTTTCTTTTCCTTAATCAAAAGATGCCCTAAGCTTGTCATATTCATATTATAAACATTTTCCATAGTATCAAAAATAATTGAAGCAGCATCGCCTGAATGCGTGTAGGATCCGAATGCACCTCCAACCTTGTTTTCCAATCCAGCTTCCTTGGCCAGGAACAAAAATTGTTTCATTCCCTCGGTCATATCTCGGTGATATGTAGGACATCCGAAAATGTAAGCGTCATAACCTTCCATATCTTTGATGTTTTTTATTTCAGACACTTTTTTCAAATCTGCTTGGTAACCAGACATCCGCAGGCCCTCAGCTATATATTCTGCCATGGTTTGGGTGTTACCTGTACGGCTAACATACGCTATTAATGCTTTCATAGTAGTTGCTCCTAAAATGTTATGTATTTTTAAATCAATATATTAGAATAGTGTAATCAACAAGAAAATAAAGGTCAACAATGATTAAATAGTATTTTGACCCGAATGTTTAACAGGATGCGGGACCGGTTTGTTATACTCATAAAACCAGCAACCTTTGTCTTTGGAGTACTGGGCATGCTTCCTCATGCCCTTTTTACTGCAAAATCAGATTTACATCCTTTCCAAAATGTATTTGATTACCTGCTGTTAGTAAGTTTTGCTGGACAAACTTGAACAAACAAAAGCTGAAAAATTTTGTTTGGCGCGATTTTTTTGGATATGCTTGAATTCGGGTGGACTTAATATTGATGGGCAATGCAGGATTCGAACCTGCGGCCTCCAGCTCCGGAGGCTGGCGCTCTATCCAACTGAGCTAATTGCCCGATCTTTTATCTGTAAAAGGGTTTACAACGATTGTCAAGTCCAGCTGGCTCGGTTAAACCTAAAATTTGCCCATGCTGTTAAAAACAAAATCTCTAGACTCCAATATCTTGAATATAGTTCCCAGTTTTATATGTATGGAAAACTATAAAGATGGTCAAAAATCCACTTAACACTCCCAGTTGGTAAACCTAGTCTGCTCCGATTTGAAAACAACATCACAACATGTTAACTCTCATTGCCCAGCGGGATAAGGAAGCGTGGGCATTCTCGTCATCTAAACCTTTGTTGCGAGGGCAATCTCGACTACGAAGCAGTGAAAAAGATCCCTTAATTACTGAATAACAGGCTTTCAACTTTTATTCTTACTTAAACACGTAACCACATCTTTCATATAACAAGGCTACTTATTTACATATGAGACCCTTGTATCGAAAAACATTAAAAAAAATTCTCAAAATTAAGGCCTATTTTTGGTTGAAGGCTTGAACTTAGTGAGTTAAGTTTTCATCCCGGAAAGATATATTTTTCTGGATTCTTACAGATCACCCAAAGGAGGATAATTATGGCTAACAACACCTTGACCTGGCACGGACATGCAAATTTTCAAATCGCCACCCCCAACTTGAACCTGATTATCGATCCCTGGTTTGAAGGTAATCCATCCGCCTGCATCGGATTCGATGCCTGTGAAACCATGGATCTTATCCTTGTTACCCACGACCACGCGGATCATACCGGCCAAGCAGTGGAGATGGCAAACAAGACCGGGGCCAATGTGGGCGCTATCGTGGGCACCGCACAAAAATTGATTCAGGACGGAGTGCCTGAAGACCAGATCATCAACGGTATTGGCTTTAATATAGGCGGCACTGTTGAATTCCAGGGCATAAACATAACCATGGTGCAAGCCTTTCATTCTTCGGAATCCGGGGCTCCTGCAGGATACATCATCACCCTGGAAGACGGCTACTGTCTGTATCATGCCGGAGACACCGGGATTTTCAGCAGCATGGAATTGTTTGGACAGCTATACGACATTGACCTGGCTATACTTCCCACAGGCGGTATATTCACCATGGATTCCAGGCATGCGGCACTGGCCTGCAAGATGCTGAACTGCAAGGAAGTCGTTCCCATGCACTGGGGATCCTTCCCTATTCTGGAACAGGATACCGCCAAATTGCAGCAGGAACTGCAAAAGGCCGAGTCAAACACCAAACTAAGAGAACTGCAGCCTGGTCAAAGTATCGAGATTCAAAAAGGATAGAAGACAGGAGATGCAAACAAGCTTTTTTGAACAGTTTTTTTCCTCCAGGGCCTTTGAGTTCTTGATAAAATCCATCGACTTGGCCCTGGAGGAAGACGGGAAGGATCTCACTTCCCAGGGCCTATTCAAGGAATCTGATAAAATGCAGGCCCTGATTTTAGGCAAGGAAAACTGCATCCTGGCCGGATTGCCGCTTATTGAATTAATTTTATCCCGAACCGGGAGCGATACAGACAACTATCAGGTGAGCAAATTCAAGACAGAAGGCGAAAAAGTGGAAGCAAACTCCAGAATTGCCGCTATTGAAGGCTCCGCCTTGACCATCCTGAAGTGCGAAAGGGTAGTACTAAACTATCTTTCCCACCTCTCCGGGATCGCCACGCTCACAAACAGTTTCGTACAGGAACTTACTGGCAGTGTCAGCAAAATAACCGACACCCGCAAGACACTGCCCGGCCTGAGGTATCCGGAGAAATACGCGGTAAAAGTTGGAGGAGGATGCAATCACCGTTTGGATTTGCAGGATATGCTCCTGATAAAAGACAACCATATAGACAGGGCAGGCGGCATTTCAAAAGCTGTCAGTAAAATCCGGGAAAGATACCAACCCTGTCCGCCCATTGAAGTGGAATGCAGAACAGAAGCGGATGTTGACGAGGCAATAGCCTGCAAAGTGGACAGGATAATGCTGGACAATATGGAACAATCCCAAATAAAAGGCGCTCTTGCCAAAATTCCCCGGGAAACCGAAAGCGAGATCAGCGGAGGTGTTTCCCTGGACAATATTCGGGAAATCGGAGTATTGGGGGCTAACTACATATCCTGCGGTTTTCTGACTCACTCCGCTTATAGCGTAGATTTAAGCATGCAATTGTTCAAAGGGGAGACTCCTTAATGTTGCAAAACAGGGAAAGATTCAAGACTCAGGTTTTAATAATAGGTACCGGCATATCCGGGTGCACAGCTGCTATTGAACTCGCGGACAAGGGAGTGCAAGTAACCATGATTACCGCGGGTGCCAGATTGGACAACGGCAATACACCCCAGGCCCAAGGGGGTATAATCTTTAACGAATATGACGAGTCTCCGGAACTGCTCCAAGAAGATATTTATACCGCTGGCTGGAATTGCAACTACGAGAAGGCGGTTAAACACATCTCCCAAAAAGGCCCTGAAATTGTGCGGGAAATCCTGTTGGACAAACTGCAAATACCTTTTGAGAAAAACCGGGAAGGAGAACTCAAGCTCACCCGGGAAGGAGGGCACAACAGGCCCAGGATACTTTATTGCGCGGATTATACCGGCAGGAGCATTATTGACGGATACATTACAAAAATAAACAACAACCCCAATATCAATGTTCTCACCAACCGCACCGCGGTGGATCTCTTAACCAGTCACCACCAATCCACCAGCCAGGAATTTCAGTACCAGCTAAACAACCAATGCGTAGGGGCATACGTATTCAACCAATACACCTACGAAGTTGATACGGTAATGGCGGATTTCACTATCCTGGCTACCGGGGGCGTGGGCCAAATCTTCCTGCACACCACAAATTCCCCCTGTTCCATAGGTTCCGGAGTCACCATGGCCCACAGAAGCGGAGCCAAGACAATGAACTCGGAATTTGTCCAATTCCATCCCACTGCACTTTTTCAACGCGGTGGCCAGCAATTCCTGATCTCGGAAACGGTAAGGGGGGAAGGGGCAAAATTTATCCGTATAGATGGCAAACCCTTTATGAAGGAATACGATTCCCGCGGGGATCTTGCTCCCAGGGACGTTGTCACCAGGGCCACCATCCAGGAAATGCTGGAAACCGGAGACGATTTCGTATATCTGGATGCGGCAAACTATATCTCCAGGGATCTTCCCAGCAGGTTCCCCACAATATACAACAAGTGCCTGGAACTGGGGATAGATATCAATAAGGACCCCATACCGGTTGTACCTGCTGCCCACTTCTTTTGCGGGGGGATTTTGGTGGACCTGGAAGGCAAATCAACCCTGAACCGGTTGTATGCAGTCGGAGAATGCAGTTGTACCGGTGTACACGGGGCAAACAGATTGGCCAGCACTTCCCTGCTGGAAGGTGTCCTATGGGGCAAACAGGCCGCGGAATCCATCCACCGCAAAATCCAGAAAAAGAATCATTTGAATAAAAAACTCATGGAGAGCATCCTTGACTGGACCCATGTGGGAAACGATGAAAACGAAGACCCTGCACTGATAACCCAGGACTGGTTAACCATAAAACACACCATGTGGAACTATGTGGGAATAGT
>CAJXKR010000092.1 GCA_913055815.1 uncultured Desulfohalobiaceae bacterium
ACAGACCAGAAAAAAATGCAGGAGAGGCTTACGGAGTTGAGTATTTACGACTCCTTGACCAAACTGTATTCCAGGTACTTGTTTGAAGAAGAAATGAAGCGCCTGGGAGATGGCCGTTATTGCCCCATTGCAATAATTATCTGTGATATAGACGGACTCAAGCTTATAAACGATACTTTGGGTCATCATAAAGGGGATAAATTCCTGATCGATACTGCGGACATATTGAGAAACGCCTTCAGGTCAAGCGATATTATATCCAGAATCGGTGGAGACGAATTTGCTATTTTATTACCCAGATGCACAGAGAATTGCATCCAGGATTGCAAAAACCGGATACACAAGGAATTGGAGGAATACAACAAGAGCAATTCCGATTTTGGACTCTCAGTTTCCATAGGCTATGCTATAAAATTCAATCCTCCGGTTGATATGAAACATCTGTTCAAAAAAGCTGACGATGCCATGTACAAGGAAAAGCTGGAACAAAATGCCAGTTCCCGCAGTACAATTGTGCAGGCATTGTTCAAGGCCCTGGAATCAAAGGATTATTTTATTGAAGATCGTACTGAACGCTTGTATTACTTGGTTCATATGCTGGGTAAAGCATACAGTATTTCGGAAAGCAAGTTAAATAAACTGAGCCTTTTGGCTAAGTTCCACGATTTCGGCGAAGTGGGGATATCGGACAATATCCTGTTTAAACAGGGACCTTTATCCGACGATGAATACCAGGAGATGAAAAAACACTGCGAAATAGGCCAACGGATAGCCCTTTTTACATCCGACCTGGCGCCTGTAGCAGACTTGATCCTGAAACACCACGAATGGTGGAACGGCCAGGGTTATCCCTTGGGCCTTCAGGGTGAAGATATACCCATAGAGTGTCGTGTTATGGCAATAGTAGATGCCTACGACAGCATGACCAGTGAACGGCCGTACAAGAATAAGATCTCCCAACAGGAGGCAATAAAGGAATTGAGGCGCTGTGCAGGTACTCAATTCGATCCCGATCTAGTGGATTTGTTTATTCAGATCTTACCCAGCCACTTGTGAAAATTACGAGCCAAGGCAAGTAAGGAATTTTTCTTAATTTCTTTTTTTCCGCTTGATAAGAGAGAAAACCTTTCCAGTAAGTCGGGCTTATCTTTGCTTTGTTCTGGTATGAATCTACTGAACTGGCTATCAGATTTTTTTCCCAATTTATTCAAATACAAAGTTAACTCCGAATATGTGGTTCCTGTTTTGTTTCTTGCATTCCGGACCAAAAATGCAGGATAAGGGTAATTATGATTATTCCGCCTCCCAGGAAAGTGAGCACCGGGGGGTTCTCTCCCAGAAATAGCCAGACCCAGATGGGTGCAAAGACAGTTTCAATCAATAGAAACAGGCTGACCTCAGGTGAAGGAAGAAAGCGGGTGCTTGTTCCTATGAGTACCAGGGCTGTGGGCATTTGAACCAAACCCATAATTCCCAGGATCAAGAAGTCCTGCATGCTCAAGCTCAAAGGGTGTGCAAACGGAGCGCTTAGCAGTGCCATTATCATCCCTCCCACACAGACCAAAGGCAAGGGATCCAGCCAGGTGTTTTGCCTTAGCAGGGTGAGATTGCTTCCTATGTTCAAGGCTGCTGCCAGGGCAATGAGATTTCCATAGAACCCACCTGTTTCCAGGGAACCGTAAAATACGGTGATCACCCCGCAAATAGTTAATACAATTGCCAGCCATGTCCTTGCAGGGATTTTTTCTATGCCGAAAAGCCAAGTAAGCATGGCTGCGAATAGCGGGGATATGCTTATTATTACCACTGCATTGGCTACTTTGGTGAACATTACCGCGCTTACGAATAAAATGCCACCCAGCCCGTAGAAAAATGCGCTTCCTAATGCCGGTGCCCCGCTCTTTTTCAGATTTTTGAAAACCTGGTCCTGTTTTAGGAATGAGTTTACCAAAAAAAGGGATATAAACATGAATATACCCCTCCAGAAAATGATATTGCCGTTTGTAGTATTGGCCAGGCGAATCAGGAGGGCATCGAAGCTTATGGCTGTTACACCCAGAAGTAATAAAAACAGGCCTTTGGTTTTTGGGGGTAGCTGTGAGATTGTTGGCATATTACAGAACCGGGATCCAATTTTTTTTGTATTTCTGGATTCCGGCACTTCGCCGGAATGACTTCCATGAGAAAGCGACAAAATATGTGTTACAAGTCACTAGAAATTAAATAAAATTGTGAACTCTAGATATTATTAGGAAATGGCTAGCAATTCTACACTAAAGTAAACCAGCTATTTACCGTTGCAAGAATTAATTAAACGGTGAAATTTCGTTGAATCACGGTTTTCGGTCAGGCACTAATTGATGAAAGGGAGGGTAGTCATGGGTAATAAACATTGTCTAAAATAGTTCCCATTAGGGTATTACCAATTTCCGGATACGGAAATCGTAAATTTTCAATAGCAGGAATAACAGGAGTTATAACATCCAAAACTTTTTAAATTGATTCAAATGTAGGAAATGAAATAAAAATTGGACTATAGTTGCTCAAATTTAAAAAGCAGCTCAAGTAAACATCTTGTATTACTAGGCTTTTAAATGGTGCCGAGGGGGGGATTCGAACCCCCACGGGCTGTTGCCCACTACCCCCTCAAGATAGCGTGTCTACCGGTTCCACCACCTCGGCGTTAACCTGTTTAACAATTCAATGATTTACACTATTTTGATTTGATTGTCCAGCAGTATTTTTACTCTTTTTCCGTGTCTTGAGTCTGTTGACCCTGGGTTCTCTTTTGTTCGGGAACAGCAGACGGCTTTTCCTGTTGTCCGCTGGGCTTTTCCAATACCACGGATTCCTTGGAACTCTTGCTTTCCAGACTGTCCATATAGGTAAAACCCAGGGAAGTAAAGAAAAATATTATCGCCATTGCAATAGTGAGCTTGGACAAAAATCCTCCAGCTCCGCTGCTTCCGAAAAAGGAAGAGCTGGATCCGCCGAATATGACTCCCATCCCCTGATGGCCGGATTGCATGAGGACCAGTATTACCAGAGAAACACAGGCAATAATGTGAATGGTCAGTATTAAAGTATTCAAGTTTTATCCTCCTAATTAGGTATATCTAGAGATTTGCTATTGCAACTTTGTTACAAGATTGCCATAGCCTATTATCGATCCAGCCTACAATTAGGTCTGGTATAACGTTGGATTATAATTGGAAAAATCATTTTTAAGGCAGATATTAACTACCTGCCAAAGCGATCTGGCTGAATTTATCTGCGTATAAACTCGCTCCTCCTACCAGTACACCGTCAACGTTGTCAATAGAAATAATTTCAGCAGTGTTGTCTGGTTTAACGCTACCTCCGTATAAAATACGAATTTTCTCGCCTTCCTCCGGAAAAACATTCTGTAATAGAGTACGAACCATACCGTGAGCTTCCTGGATTTCTCCGGGACCTGCCACTTCTCCGGTCCCGATTGCCCATACCGGTTCATATGCTATATCGAGCCGGGCGGAGATATTGTCCTCGCTCAAATCCTGGAGTACCGATATCTGTTTTTGCAGGATCTCTTGCAGTTTCCCCTGGTTTCGTTCCTCCAGGGTTTCCCCGATACACAATATTATCTTCAGCCCGGACTGCAGTCCGAAATCTACTTTCTGGGAGATAATCTCCTCGAACTCCTTGATTACGTGCCTGCGTTCCGAGTGGCCTACCAACGCATAGGTACAGTTCAAATCCAGAAGCATCTCAGGTGAAATTTCCCCGGTGTAGGCTCCCTCACTCGCTGGGTAGAAATTTTGTCCGCCCAATTGGATACTCGAGTTTTCGCTCAGGGCATCAGATACAGCAGAAATAGCTGTAAACGGCGGAAATACAAGAACTTCCCTGTCTGAAGGCAAGTTTGAATCTATCGATGCTTCCAGTTGTTGAACAGTATCCACAGCTTCCTTTTTTGTCTTGAACATCTTCCAATTTGCAGCCATGCATTTTTTCATATTATATTTCTCCTGTGGTTTTCTTCATTGTTCTAGTGCCTTCAATCCGGGCAATTCCTTGCCTTCCAAAAATTCCAGAAAGGAACCTCCTCCGGTGGAGATAAAGTCTATCTGATCTGCTATTCCACAGTTATGGAGCAGGGAATCAGTATCTCCTCCTCCCACTATTGTAGTAGCTTCCAGATTGGCCACAGTCTGAGCCAAACCTACTGATCCCTGGGAGAATGTAGGATTCTCGAATGCTCCCATAGGGCCGTTCCATACTACTGTCTTGGCATTCTTCAAAACTTCTGAAAAAAGGGTGTGGGTTGCAGGTCCGGTATCCAGGATCATATCTTCCTCTGCCACGTTTTGGTAGGGGAAGACACCGTTGGGCTGATTGGCTTGCATATCAGCACCGGTTAGATAATCCACAGGCAAGTAAAAACTGATATTGTTGTTTTTCGCCTTTTCCATAATCGCCCGGGCATCTTCAATCAAATCGTCCTCTGTCTTGGAAGTCCCGATGCCGTATCCTTGGGCCTTTCTAAAGGTGTTGGCCATGCCGCCACCAATAATTATCCTGTCCACCTTGTCAATCATGTTGTTGAGAATGCCTAGCTTGGAGGAGACCTTTGCACCTCCGGATATCAATACATAGGGATGTTCAGGTGTTTTGAGCGCCTTTTGCAGGTAGTCCATTTCCTGTTTTATCAAAAAGCCTGCAGTGACAGTTTCCATGTGTTTTGTGACCCCTTCCACCGATGCATGTGCCCTGTGTACCACTCCGAATGCATCATTTACGTAAATTTCAGCCAGTTCAGCCAATTGCCTGCTGAATTCCGGATCATTGTCTGTTTCTCCGGGATGGAACCTCAAATTTTCCAAAAGTAGGATACTTCCGGGTTGCAAGTCTTCGAGCATGGACTTGACTTCATCACCTATACAATCGGTTGCCATTGCTACTTCCCGGTTCAATAATTCCTGCAATCTGAAGGCAACAGGCTTTAAACTCAGCTCCTGATTGAATTTTCCCTTGGGTTTTCCCATGTGCGAACAAAGGATGAGTTTGCCACCTTGATCGGTAATATATTTTAGTGTAGGAATAGCTGCACGTATGCGGCTATCATCTTGTATTTCTCCGTTGGTGATGGGTACGTTAAAATCCACTCGTAGCAAGACTTTTTTACCTTGCAGGGGAACATTGTCCACATAAAGCATTTCGCCCTCCTTTAAAGGTTATGGATTACGAGGTTGAAATCAGCATCGCGCAAGTTATCAAAAAACTGCGAACAGTCAGTTGCTTTTGGCTTCAACTATAGAAAAATAATAGATTTTAACTAGTGACGGTTTTCAGTCAGGCACTAACTAAAAAAATTAAGGATTAAGGCTTTAATGTCAAGAAAGAAAACCAGGGAACAAGATAAAGAGAATTTTCAGCATACTGAATTATTGGAATTCGTGGATGTTCAGAAACGACCATTGGGTGTTCTTCCCCGCGAGGATATCCATAACCAGAATCTAATGCATAAAAGCGTACAAGTGCTACTGTTTAATAGAGAAAAAAAGCTCTACATCCAGCAAAGAAGCCACAACAAGGACGTTTATCCCGGGTATTGGGATGTTTCGGCAGCAGGACACGTGTTATCCGGAGAATCCGGTATAGAAGCCGCTATGCGCGAACTTAAAGAGGAATTGGGAATTCAGGTAAACAACATGAGATTTGTTTATGAATTTTCTGCTACTTATTATACCGGATACGAATTTTTATCCTTGTATGTTACCGGTCCCTGTGCCGAAATACCGGATCCTGATCCTGAAGAGGTAGTTCAAGGCATCTTTGTCAGTAAGCAGGAAATGAATTATTTAATAAATTTTTATTCCCGTATTTTGACCCCGGGTTTATTGCACTACTGGAGGACAGGTTGCCTTTTTCCGGAATAAAGGCATTTCAAGTCAAAAGCGTTGCAAGATTATTATGGATTCGCCCGTTGGTAGCCAAAATAGTCGGGGCCTGAAGATCGTATTCTTCATTAGGGGAGTACCGGGTTACTTTGCCTCCGGCTTCTTGGACGATGAGCCATCCTGCGGCTGTATCCCAGGGCTTCAAACCTTGTTCAAAATATCCGTCAAAACGTCCGCAAGCCGTATAAGCCAGGTCAACTGCAGCAGATCCCATCCTGCGCACCCCTCTGCAATTTATCAGGACTTCCTTTAGAGGAGGAAGGATCTGGTCGGATTTTTCCCTTATATCGTAAGGGAAGCCAGTAGCGATCAAGGATTGTTCCAAGTCATCGGTTTGGGATACTGCAATTTCTGTTTCATTCAAATATGCACCCTGTCCGTGTATCGCTCTAAAGATTTCCCCGGTCAGGGGGATATAGATCAGGCCCAACTCTATTCGAGTTTTCCTCCATAAAGCTACCGACACTGCCACCTGCATCAGGGAATGGGCAAAATTGGTAGTACCGTCCAAGGGGTCTATAATCCACAATAGATCGGAATTTTTGCTGGAACTTGCCGATTCTTCCGCCAGGAAGTCCGCTTCCGGAAGGATTTCTCCCAGGGAGTGCTTTAAGCTTTCTTCGATCTGCAAATCGGTTTGGGTAACCAGGTCTATCCGTCCTTTGTGTCTTATTTCCTTGGGATTTTTCCAGTTGCTTTTTATCAGTTCCCCGGCGTCGATCACCGCTTCTTCTAGTTGTGCCAGGAGTTGCTTTTGGCTTGCCTTGTCCATGTAAAAACCTTTTTGTTTCAAAAAACACTTGAATTTTGATAATTCCTGGTTCCCGGGTTGAATTCAAGCCTTGCTCCATCCCCTGATCCCGGAACCGTAAAGATTCAACCTGGAATTATCAGTTAATAAAAACCTTTTTGTAGTCTTTCTCTTTTTTCAGTGCTTCGCCTGTCCCCCGTAATACGGTGGTTAGAGGATCGTCGTCGATAAAAACACTGATTTGCGATTCCTTCCTGATCAATTGATCCAAGCCGGGGAGCAGTGCTCCGCCCCCGGTTAATAACAAGCCGTTATTGGCAATATCAGTGACCAGTTCAGGAGGGGTCTTTTCCAGTGCCTGTCTGACTGCTCTAATAATTGCATTCACAGGTTCCTCCACGCTTGATCTGATTTGTTCTGCGCTTAATCGAATACTACTCGGATTTCCGTTGATCATAGTCTTCCCGGTAACCCTGATTCCGGCATTTTCCTTGTCAAGTTCCGCGGAACTCAACTGCAATTTTATATTTTCAGCTGCATTTTCACCGATCAATATGTTGTATTCATTCTTTATGAATCTTTGGATGGCTTCGTTCATTTCATCTCCGGCCACTCGTACAGATTCTGCATAAGTTACTGAGGATAATGAAATAATGGCAACTTCGGTGGTTCCACCACCAATATCCACCACCATGTTGCCAACGGGCTGCTCAATGGGCAATTTCGCCCCGATGGCAGCACTCACGGGTTCCTCGATCAACAAGACAGCTCTGGAGCCGGCTTGATGAGCTGATTCAATCACCGCACGTTTTTCCACTTGTGTAATACCGGTGGGCACGCAAATCACGATTTTGGGTTTTGCTAATTGTAAACCCCGAATCACTTTTTTGATAAAAAAAGCAATCATGATTTTTGTAACTTCGAAATCTGCAATCACTCCGTCTTTCAATGGTCTTATGGCCTTGATCCTTTCCGGGGTCCTGCCCAGGAATTCTTTTGCTTCCTTGCCCACTGCAACGACATTGTCCGTTCTGTTGTCCAAGGCCACCACAGATGGTTCATTCAATACTATCCCTTTTTTGGGAGTATAAATAAGGGTATTCGCAGTACCTAGATCCATTGCCAGGTTTTTTCCTAAAAAACTAAAGAATGTATTTAATACCATGGTATTGTTTTCCTGGTTGTCAGTTGATTAATCAGTGGCAAAGTTTAGCTGATTCTGCTAGCTTTGCTTCCTTAATTTGTTCTTTAAATACAGATTTTCCAAAAAAAGGGCCAAATAGTCATTAACCAGATACAGAAAGTTCTGTAATTCATGTGAAATATTCTTGTTCTCGGTATCTGCCAAGACCAGCACACCCCTGGTACGCATATTAACAATCAAAGGTAGACATATAACACTCTGAAAATCAGGTTGCTTGGACTTTTGTTCAAAGACCGGTATGCCAGGGTTACCGCTTATTTGGTCGGCAGTGGATACCATGGAATTGTTTTTGAATACCCAACCGATTAGCCCGCTGTTTATGTCGAAATATTGATTGTGTTCCTCGGAATTGGAAAATATGGATCGGTTCCATCCGTCCAGGAAGTATCCGGTACCATTCTTGTCCCTTGCTGCAAAAAAACAATAGGCAAAATTGGTATATTCGGATAAACTTTGCAGGAATTTATCCAAGAATTTAGGCCAGCGCGGTTGTTTCTGGCGCAGGGTTCTGATTAGGTGCAGAAACACATAATAATTCTTTTCCTGTTCGTTGTAGCTTATTTGTGAAAAATCGTAATGCAGGTTTTCCAAGAGTTGTACGAATTGGTGAAGTATTTTTTGGTCCTTGGGACTAAAAGAATAGGCCTTGTTACTGTCCAGGGCCAGGGCTCCTTCACCATTTTGAAGAGGACATCCCATAAATGCTTTGATTTTTGATTCGGATTCCTTGTTGTAATATCCCAGGCAATAGCTTTCCCGGTCAAAATTATTGATCAAAATAGGTTGATCATTTCGTATTATCCAACCTATAAGCCCTTGTCCGGGTTCGATTATATTGTCATCCGTGATATTGTCACCCATACTGAAATAAGATGCCAAGTAATATTGATTTTTTCTGTAGGGCAGGAAAAGGACCGAGGAATAGGCATCGAAAACATTGCAAAGGATACCTTGTATGTGATTGAAATAATAGTTTAATGTCATGATTGCTGAAAACCTTGTTAATATATACTTCTATAAGTAGATTTTCCGGAATTGAGAATAAAATTAAGCATTTAGCAGTAAAACACTTCTCTGCTTGATACGATTTTAAATCAGTTCAATAATTGTGGTTCGGGAGCACACGCAAATATACCTGTGATCCTCTGAAACTTCAATTCAAAAACAAAACAAGAATTATCTCCCTTTATCATCCAAGAAAAGCAATACTAGCTCAATTTAAATTGATCAACAAGTTTGTGCATTGTATTTAAATGAATCTTGAGTTGGGGTAGGGCTGTTTTCCCATAAGTTGGTATCTAAAGATAAAAGTTTATGAAATCAGAAGGTTGTATAATTAAAATCCATACAAAGATTCGACAAATTGTATGTTATATATGTTTGAAAGGTCAAGTTCAAGCTTACGTGCATTTATGAAAAACTTGATGATTGTTATCGCAATGGTATATTTTTTTACAGTCCAGATTCACGGTTCAATTCAAGAGGAAATTGGAACAAGTTAATCAGGATTTTCTGTATTACTTCCAGGGATTTTTGACCTGTTTTTGGGTTGCTTACTTGGGGTGCTCAGAGAGGAGTATTTATTACCATTACAGAATAGTTTAGGGCTTGCCCTGCCTTTTGAATCCGGAACCGGAATTATAATAGTTCTGCCCTGGAAGTGTATGTCAAACCTGTATATAAAAAGTTGATCGATCTGCCCTTTACTAAATCAAAATAATGTGGTAAGTAACTATAATTAGTGATATATATTTAAAATTTTTTGCTGGACAATAGCACACATACTAAAAATTTCGCAGTCTTATAAGAAATATTTGACAAATAACATTTAAAAATAAAACAAACTCTAAGAATTGTAACAAGTTTATAATTAAAGTTGAACCTGAAGAGATTTTAAGGGAGTGTTGTATGGAGTTCAATACAATAAGATTTGAGCACAGAGAAACAGGGGTTGCTGTAGTTACCTTGAACCGTCCGGATGCTTTCAATGCAATCAATAGAGAATTAGCTATCGAGCTAAATCAACTTATAGAACAAATCCAAGACAATGAGGAGATCCGGGCAACAATAATTACCGGTGCCGGGAAACCTTTTTGTGCCGGAGGTGATTTGTCCTGGTTACTCGAGGCGGACGATAATCTCAAGAAGAGAGAAATAGTTGTCAGGTCCGGAGAGCTAATAACAAAACTCGACAAGATAAATAAACCTTTGATTGCCGCAATAAACGGTGCTACAGCAGGAGCAGGCACCGCAATAGCATTGGCATGCGATATTATTGTAGCTTCAGAAAAAGCAAAATTTACACCAAATTTTGTGAATATTGGTGCTGTTCCGGATAGCGGTGCATCCTGGTATTTACCTCGTGCAGTAGGATATCACAAGGCTGCCGAACTGATGTTAATGGGGGATGTTTTGAGTGCCCAAGAAGCCAAGGACCTGGGGATCTTTAACAAGGTGGTACCGGGGGAGGAATTAGAGGAAAGTGCAATGCAGTATGCAAGAAGACTGGCTAAAGGTCCTCAAAGATCAGTCGAATATATAAAGGACATGTTGAAGCAAAGTCAGAACAATACCTTGCAGGCCCAACTGGAGATCGAGTCCTCAATGCAGATAATGGCTTGGTCTGATCCGGATTTCCAGGAAGGAGTAAACGCTTTCCTGGAAAAAAGGGAACCTGATTTTGGTAAATATAATAAAAAATAGCGATGCTGTTTTTTTGAAAGCGATATGAAGTAATAAGTAAAACTAAGGAGGCAGCTTTTGCCTAAAATCACATTGTTATGGGTTACAGACCCGGATAAGCCGTTCAAGGTCTTTTCTTTCAAAAAGAAAACAGCTTATTTTCTGTTGGGTAGTTTTGTATTTTTTTGTATGTCTCCTTTGATCTTGTTC
>CAJXKR010000093.1 GCA_913055815.1 uncultured Desulfohalobiaceae bacterium
AGCTGCTCGCACATTCGCCCTGGTTGCCTGGATAGCTTCCTGGGATACCGCAGTCTGGGCTTGACTTGCCATGTTTTGTCTTAATTGTATTTGCAGTTTTTGGACCATTTTATCAATACTATTTTGTTGGATTTCTTTAGCATCCTCGGAAGTGTATTCAGCTCCGTAAAAATAGGCTTGTTCAGTGAATCCTCCGGCTTTGGTTATAAGATCTGAAACGTTGATATTTTCGGTAATAGTATACTTACCCGGATTATTAACTTCCCCGGTGATCTCGAATCTCTTGACATTTTGGGAATCTTTCATCTGAGGTATAGTAACGGAATCGTAGGGCTTTAATCGTATTTTATCATTTGTAGTTAGGTCAATTTTGCGTTGCTTATTTATTATCTTTTCTTCAGTCTTAAACTTACTGGTTATATGGATCTTATCGGTGTTGGCACCGAATCTTAATCCTCCGGCCTTGGCCAAAAGGCCTTCTATGGTCAAGTTGGACTCGAACTCGTATTCCCCTGGCTTCCATACGGCTCCGTTGATGAAAACCGGTTGAGTCCTTCCAAAATCCTTTTTGGACAGGATCTGTATTTTATCAGATGGTTGTAGTTCCTGATCGTATTTGCCTTTTATAACTTTCTTCAAGGGAAATTTGATAGTGGTGAATTCGGCTTCTTGAGGTAAATAACGCTTAATAACAGCATAATCGGTTATAGCCCCGGGCTTGAGATCTGTGTCATCCTGGAGGATGTCGGATAGTTTAAGACCCTGGTGGTAGGAGACTTCTTTGGGGTTCCAGATATGTCCCTGAAGTTTCACCGATCTGGTGTTCTTGGGGTGAAAATAGCGCAGTTCAATCAGGCTGCCTGGTTGGATTTTAGTTTCTTTTATCCTGTCTTCTTGTAAAGAAAGTTCGTTCATCTGCATCTTGCTATTGTCTGAGAATTTGCGGACGTATATCTGGGAATCTGCCTGAGGCAGTGCTCCACCTGCCATTTGTAGAGCTTGGTACACGCTGGTTTGATTTTTGCGTTTGGATTTTAGCTCATATATACCGGGATTTACAGCTGCTCCTGCTACAGCGAATGTGGGTCCAATCGAGGGTACGAAGATCACGTCCTGATCTTTGAGTATTACATCGTGGCCATTTTTACCATGTTGTATAAGTTCGTATAGATCCAGTTCCTTGTGCAAGGTACCGTTCCTGAAAAGTTGTATATTTCTCAAGGAACCCTGTTTTTTGATACCTCCGATTTGGCTAAGGGCGGAAATCATGGAGGAAAAAGGGGGAACAGTGTGCAGGCCCGGATTTTTAAGGTGTCCGGCGAAAAAAACCTGCAAATCTGCGGGTTCTTTTAGCACTGCATTAATTTTGACTCCCTGCAGGTACTTTTTTGCCTCTTTGGCAAGCACTTTTTGCAAGTTTCCGTATTTAACCCCGGCCAAGGTGAGCACCCCGATTTTGGGTATGAAAACCGTACCATCGGATTGGATTTTTCCTTTAAAATCGATTTGATTCTCGTTTCCCCAGATACGGATTTGAATAAAATCTCCTGGAACCAGGCGGTAGTCTTGATCTGGTAAAAAGTTTTTTTGCGCCTCGGGTGAGACGTCTTGGAAAAAATCGTATCCGTACTGTCGAAGTTGGGTGTTTATGATTTTTTTCAGGTTAATCGGGGTCGTTCTTTCCTTGAATTTGGAAATATAAGGATAAAACTGAATCCTTGTTCTGTTACCCGGACTCCACTCCTCCGGAAATAAAGCCTGCTTAGTAGCGTTTATTTCGGTCTGGTTCTTATTGGCCAGGAGTTTGTTAAGCTTTTCTTGCTGGTATCTTCTCGATTTTCGGTAGGGAAACTCCTCTAGCCGGATCTGCTGTTCAACCAAGGCATCTCCGTATTGGAGCCTGTAGGATTTTTCCAGGTTCGAGACCTCAACAGTTTCCTGGGTTGCATTTCTAGCTTTTTGTCCCTTTTCTTGAGCGGAATTTTTTTCTGGTTCGGATTGGTCCACTTTATTTCTGGTCTGTCTTTGATTCTTTTTTTGTACGTTCTTGAATTTTTCCTGGGCATCGAGTAGATCCTGCAAATCCGAGGGTTGTGCCTGGAGAGGTGTGGCTTGAGAGGCGAGTAGTAGAGGTAGCAGGGTAAGTATAAATAATGCATTATATCTGCTAATGCTTGCTCGTTTCATATTCGCTAAAACAACAGGATAGTTGGTACCTGTTTTCCTCCTTTTCAGAATGTTCAGTAGCTTTAGGTTGTTTATTTCGGGATGTTAGGTCTTTTTTAATAGAGTTGTGTGTTGTTGGAATTGTTTTTTCTCATATTCCAGGAAATATGTTGTTCATCCTCAGGCCTTGACTGTTCCGGAATAGCAAGGAGCACTATTATTGAGGCTATATAATCGGCTTGTTCAGAAGCCACCTGGGATATATAATTCTTTTTTTCTGTTTGTTTATTTTGGGTGAAAATTTGCAATATGGATTCTTTTTTTTTGGGAAGTGTCCTTTCTGCATCAGTACCATGGGTTTTAACCATTCCCAGCATACCTGAGAATCCGAAAAATATCAGGAAAAAAATAAGGAGCCAAAAGTATATTCTTTTGGACATTAATATCCTCTATTAGTTAAAATAACTCTTGTTGAAAAACTTGAGATTGAAGTTTGACAGCAGCATTCTGCGGAATTATAAATCCAGGTGTTAAATAGGCACTTATTCCAAAATTTATGTTGGATTTAGTTCATGGCAATTTGGAACCAATAATTTACGCCAATTAGATATTAAAGTTTTGATGCAAATTTAGATTGTTCCGTCTATCAATTGGACAAATATTTATCCTAGTGATCAGGTTATGTCAATAAGTAAACAAAACTTGTCAGTTAAAATAATGCTTTTAGGCATTATCTTTTTGATTTCAGCATGCAGCAGCCAGAAAAAATGGTATAATTACAGGGATAAAGATGTTGTCTTCCAACAGGATTTGAAAAACTGTCAAAACAATGCAAATAACCTTGCAACCAAGCAGAGCCTTTTAGGTAATGCTCTAGTGCTAGAGACCTATAACAGCCATTTGTTGCAGTGTTTGTATTCAAAGGGATGGACGCAGCTCGCTCAGGGTTCCCTGGGTCGTTTAGAGCAAAAATTTTCAAATGAGGTCAGACTTGACAGGGAAGCAATGCGAATATCTGCTTTCGGTGAAAAGATCGATTTGGCTTCCGGGAACTTTGAGTTTTTGGATGCCAACAGTTCGGTCTATGGTCCGGGTTATTTCAAAGAGTTCAATTTTAAGGGCCCTGATAATATCTATCTCAATTTGGTTTTTCAGGAAAATATATTACGAGAATTCGACAAAAATTCTTTTCCGGTGGACAAATCCTTTATAATATTCGAGTCAGGAGCCGAAAAATCGGGATCCAAGCACTTCAACTGGTCTGTTTATTGTGGAATAGTAAAAGGAAAATGGGTTGCAGGGATGGGGAGTTATGTTTTGTTGAGCCCCAAGCAGAGGATTACAGCTGTAGTTACCAAAAAAATGATCCCGAAGGATAGAGACCCTGCGTTCCCTCTTCGGCTTACTCGGAAGCAATATTCTAATCTAAGTGAATTCGAGGATAAGTGGTTGGAATGGTGGTTTAATCAGTTCAATTGAGGTTGATGGTTGGATGCAAAAAGATTTTGTCCCGCCCGCTCATTAGGATATGAGCTGGCGGGACAAAATGCGAGTTATTCCGCTACTTCCTCCAAGGGGGTATAAACCTGGCGATCCTTGTATTCCTCCCTTTTTCCCGTGTTCCACATCTTTACCGGCCGGTAGTATCCCACCACCCTGGTGTACACTTCCGCTTCTTCACCGCAGTGAGGGCAGGAAAAGTGTTCGCCCGGCAGGTAGCCGTGGTCCTTGCATATGGAAAAGGTGGGAGTGATGGAGAGGTATGGCAGTTTGGTCTTGGTCATGGCCTTGATCATGAAGTTTTTCAGTGACTGGGTGTCTGCCACTGCTTCCCCCAGGAAGGTATGAAAGACCGTGCCCCCTGTGTAATAGGTTTGCAGCATGTTCTGGTGTTCCAGTGCGGCGAAGAGGTCGCTGGTAGCATCCACCGGCAGGGTGGTGGAGTTGGTGTAATAAGGGACTTCCTCTCCGGAAGTTTGAATGTCCTGGTAGAGGTTTTTGTCTATTTTGGCCAATCTGTAACTGGTACCTTCAGCAGGGGTGGCCTCCAGGTTGTAGACATTTCCGGTTTTTTCCTGGAAGTTGCTGGTCAAGTCCCTCAGGTGCTGCAGGGTGCGCTGCATTAATCTGATGCCGGCCGAGGTCTGGATGCCTTTTCCCAAAAGATTCTGGCAGGCTTCGTGGCCGCCTATTATTCCTATGGTGCTGAAATGGCCTTTTAATCCGTTTTTGAGGTAACGCTGGGAGAAGGGATACATTTCCCTTTCCATGTTGTCTTCTATCCATTTTCTTTTGAATTCCAGGGAATTCTGGGCAAGGGTTGCGTATTCGGTGATCAGGTCCAGGAAGTCTTCTTCGTCCTGTGCCAAGTATCCCAGTTTGGGTAGATTCAAGGTGACTACGCCTATTGATCCGGTCAAGTCCCCGGCACCAAAGAGGCCACCTGTTCGCTTGCGCAATTCCCTGAGGTCCATCTGCAGGCGACAGCACATGGAACGCACATCCTCCGGCCTTAGGTCGGAGTTGATGAAGTTCTGAAAATAGGGCACGCCGTATTTTGCGGTTAGCTGGAGCAATAGCTCCCCGACTTCGCTATCCCAGGGAAAATCCTCGGTTATATTGTAAGTTGGAATGGGGAAACTGAATATGCGGCCGTGATAGTCCCCTTCCAGCATGACTTCCAAAAAGGCCTTGTTTATCATTTCCATTTCCGGGCCATAGTCCCTGTAGCACTCGTCCTGGAGTTCTCCCCCGATTATGACCGCCTCTTCGGCTATGTGCTTGGGAGGCACCAAGTCGAAGCTGAGGTTGGTAAACGGGCTTTGTCCGCCCCAACGGGAGGTGGTGTTCAGGTTGAACACGAATTTCTGCATGGATTGCTTGACCTGCTTGTAGGAAAGATTGTCTGCCCGGATAAAAGGGGCCAGATAGGTGTCCACGTTGTTGAATGCCTGTGCTCCGGCCCATTCGTTCTGCAGGGTGCCCAGGAAGTTGACCATTTGTCCCAGTATGGAGTCCATGTGCTTGGCAGGTGCGGAAGAGCAGCGGCCCTCCAGGTTGAAACCCTCCAGTAGCAGGTCCCGCAGGCTCCATCCAGCGCAGTATCCGGCCAGGCCGAAGGAAAGGTCGTGGATATGGAAGTAGCCGTGTTCGTGTGCCTGGCGCACCTCCTCTGGATATTTCTCCAGGGCGTATCTGGCTTGCACCGAACCGGACAGGTGCAACATCAGTCCCTGGAAGGAATGTGACATGTTGGCGTTTTCGGCTATCCTCCAGTCCTGTTTTTGCACGTAGTTGTCAATGGTGCTGCCAATATCCAGGAAGGCCTCTTGCTGGCTTCGGAGTTGCCTGCGCTGTTCCCTGTACACTATGTACTTTTTCGCTATCTGGTAGAGGCGGCTCTCCATTAGCACCTGTTCCACCATGTCCTGGACTTGTTCCTGCTTGGGAACCTCTATTCCCTCCAGTTTCTTTTCCACTTTTCCAGCCAGGCGCTTGGACAGGAGAGGGTCCTTGATTCCGCTGGCTTCCAAGGCCTTTAATATAGCTTGGGCAACCCTGTCTAATGCCCATGTTTCCAGGCATCCGTCCCGTTTCTGGATTTGCTTCGGCTTGGTCCCCTGCACCGATTTGCCGGAAATCCTTTCTTCGAAATCCTCCATTAACATCATTGCCTCCTGGATAGTTGTAAGTATTAAGTTATAAGTTTTATGTTATTACACGTTTATCTGTTTTAAGGGTTCAAGGTGTTGAGCTGTTAAGCTATGTAGTTGTTAAATTTTTGAATTTATGTATTTTATTACTTTTAACTTCCCTTATTCCCCAATTCTCCAATTCCCCAATTCTCTAATTCTTCAATTCCCCAATTCCCCAATTCCCTAATTTTCTAATTCTCCAATTCTCCAATTCTCCACTCCTCCAATTCCCTTATTCCCCAATTCTCCAATTCCCCAATTCCCTAATTCTTCAATTCCCCAATTCTCCAATTCCCTAATTCTCCAATTCCCCAATTCTCTAATTCCTTAATTCCCTAATTCCCTAATTTCCCAATTCCCCAATTCTCCACTCCTCTAATTCTCCAATTCCCCAATTCCCTAATTTCCCAATTCTCCAATTCCCCAATTCTCTAATTCCCTAATTCCCTAATTCTCCAATTTCCCAATTCCCCAATTCTCCAATTCCCTAATTCCTTAATTCCCTAATTCTCCAATTCCCCAATTCTCTAATTCCCTAATTCCTTAATTTTCTAATTCTCTACTTTTCTGAGATCCAATCAATTGACCGGAATATAATCCTGCAGTGTCAGCTTGCTGTTTACAGGCAGCAAGGATTTGACCTCCTCGATATCATCCCAGGTTAGTTCCGGAACTTTTGTACAGCGGAACTGGAATTCGCAATCCTTGTTTACAGACATATCCATTATGGGCTCCAGGGACTCTCTGGCTTGCTGCGGAGTACATTTGTTCCCGGTCAGGACTGGATACTTGTCCCAGGGACCCTTGATATCCACTGCCAGCATTTGAACCAATCCCTGTTCCAGCAGGTTTCTTACAATCTCTGGCCTTAACCCGTTTGTGTCGAGTTTGATCGGTAGGCCAAAACCGGCCAGCTCATTCAAAAAGGACTCCAACTGCGGTGTACAGGTGGGTTCTCCTCCGGAAATCACTATGCCCTCCAGCCACTCCTTTTGTTTGTCAAGATAGGCGAAGATCCTGTCCCTGGGTATTTGGGGCAATGTTTCCGGATTCCAGGCCAGTTGGTAGTTGTGGCAAGTGGGGCACCTGAGGTTGCAGGACCCCAGAAAAACTACGCAACTTATTTTTGCAGGCCAGTCGCAGAAGCTGTAGGATTGAAAGCCTCTTACATATGACCAGGGATTGTGTTTATCCATCTGCATATTTATTCTTTATCCGGGGATTGGCGTATGTTTCAAGTTGTCTCCGGGAGGTTTACGATAAGAACTAATTAGTGCTTGAACGAAAACTCATCCATCCACTTCGATGCCTGTTGATGTAATGTGTATTTCCTTTTAAAAGAAATTTGCCCTGACATTAATGCTTTAAGACTTTGAAATCCCCATGTATTAATATGCAGTGCACTTTCAAAGTCTTTTGTTCCTTGTATACGTGCATTTTACGTCCTATCGCATTTTTCGGTCAGGCATAAATCAACCTGTAGGTTTTAACGATAATTATTATCAAGAAAAAGAGGCCAAGACAAGTAATGTTTATTTGCGCAATATAAGGGTTTGATTGTGAACTGTCTTTAACGTGTTGTAATTGTTGTGTTAATTTTTAGAAATATCATATATTGTGGTGATCGGACAGTTGGTCTCCAGCAAAGCGTCCGGATTAACCAATTGTCCCAGGATACTGATACCGAAGTGGAGGTGGGAGGCAGTTACCCTTCCGGTTTTGCCGCACAATCCGACAATATCGCCTTTTTGCAGCATCTGTCCTTTTTCCGCATCAATTCTTGAGAGGTGGAAATACATGCTAACCACACCTTGGCCGTGGTGAATGTATACAGATTTGCCTGCAAAGAAGTGCTCACCGGTTAGCACTACCTCTCCGGTGTTTGTTGCCTGTATAGCTCTATAGCGTTTAGCCGAAAAATCCATTCCCCGGTGCGGTGATCTGGGCTTGTTGTTCAAGAACCTCTTCAGTCCGTAAACAGAGGTGACTTTCCCGGGGACCGGAGATACAAAGGGACAATCCCAGAATCTTTCCCGGGAATAAGTGTGCAGGGCTTTGTTTACCTGCTTTTTCTCCCTTTTGTGCCTTTGCAGGGCTGCATCGCTTATGCTTACCTCTGAAGGGGGAAGTTGCAGTCTTTGGACCGGGAAGGATCTGGACTTTATGTGGATGTTGCGTTTTTGTATTATACTACAATCTGAATTTGCCAGCTTTATTTCAATAGATTTGTTTCCAGCGTCAGTCTTTTTTACATCCGTTCCCAATAGCAGGGATCCATGGTATTTTTGGTCTTTCTTGTCCAGGGACATTGATGCCTTCTCCCCCAGCCAAGTGACTTGCGCTGTTTTTAATTTTGCAGGGGAGCTTATTTGGATACTGAAGGGGTCGCCTATGTGGACTTTGTCCGGTACATTGATCTCGTGTGGTATTTTCTTGCCCAGGGTGTGGGTGCTGGCTAAAATAGTAGTTGGGTTGCAAAATAGCACTTGCAAAAACCATAGTGTGATAATCGCGCCAATATTTTTTTTCATGGGTTCTATTCCTTGCAAGATCAGACATTGGAATTTCCATGGGAGCAGTAGCGGGGCTGCAACTACGAATCAACCCGGAAGGAAAAAGAATTTGCTCTGTTTTCCAACCTTTTTTGATAGGTGTCTCCATCTTCCTGTCTGTCAAAGGTCTTTTCGGACAATGTTACTTGGTTGTTATAATCCACTTTCAGTACGCTTGAACTACGTGTACCATAGTTTGGACTGTAAATAAATACCGGTGAGAGCATTTTTTCCAGACTGGATCCAACTCCTGTATCCGGAAGCTTTTGCATTGGGTATTCAATAGAGTTGAAAAGGATGGGAAATAAGCCGGAATCCTCGATATAATGGTTGTTTTCTGTTGATTTCCTTAGTTGCTCCTTGGCGAACTCCACCTTGGGCCAGGGAGTATTTAGATTGGCATTGCTCAGTGCGTGGATGCCGGGGGTGATTTCCTGCCAATGTTCCGGATGGTTGGAGTAGTAGAACAACTTTCTGACAGTACCGAATATCAGGTTGAATCCGCTGAAATCTTTTCCCCGGGATAGGAGTTCTTCCAGATAGGCATCTGGAGAGAGATCTTGCCGGAGATAGCGCTTTACAATCTCACCCCGGGATGGACTGCCGCTTTTCATGGCTCCCGGATCCCTGACATTGGTAATAAGGGCAAGTTTACCCCTGGTGGTGATACCAAACCATGTACCCTTGTGCTGCATATCCCTGCCTGCCAGAATGTGCGGGGCATCATCCCAGAAGTGCGCAGGGGTGCTGGCGCGGCTATAGAATTCATCCCGGTTGGAGGCTATGATAAGCCTGTACTTGGGATGGGTGTTGTATGCTATAACAGCTAGGCACATGCCTCTACCCTTGACAGTTGAATTCGAAAAAGGCAAAAATACTGTACGACTATTCTGAAAACCGTTTACAGAGCCGGGAATCAGTGTTTCAAAACAATGGCGTTCCAAGGGCAGCACCTTTGAAACGCCATTTGGGCTACTTGTTACTGCAGGTGTGAGTTCCTGTTAATTAACATGTCCCAGCGGACACAACGAAACAGGGGCAATTTCGGCCCAGTCCTTTTAAAACCTTTTCATATTAACTCCCATGCCCTGGCGGCCACAACGAATGATGAAAAGTCTTATTCTACACCTTAAAACCTTAAAACTCTAAAACATAAAACTTTTTTCATGTTAAATCTTGTCAGCTGCTGCAAATCCCTGATGGATCGCATCAAAGGCCAGTCCCACCTGATTGGCGTCTCCTGCAACAATGCAGTTGATTCCCTTGTCGTTCAGTTCTGATTGCAGTGGGTTATAGGATGTGGATCCTGCCGCCAGTATTACGCTATCCGCAGGGATTATTTCCTCTGTTCCCTCTCTGTCCACTTTTACTCCCTGTTCCGTGATTTCCAGGGCCTTGGTCTTGGTCATGGTCTGCACCCCGTGCATGTTTAGATCCTGCATCATTGTCCACTTGGTGCTCTTGCCGATATCCTGCCCAATTTTTTCCAGCATCTCCAGGATCACGATATTCTTGGTCCCTTTTAATGCCATTTCCGCCAGGTGCCCGCATTCCTCCACGTTGTTCACCAGCAGGAATTTAAGTGCATCACCGGGGATTGTACCTTTTTCCGCCTGTTGAAGCGCGGTTTCCACACCCACTGCTCCGCCTCCGATTATGGCGACGTTTTGACCTGTATAGGCCTTGTCCAGTAGTACGTCCCAGGCCTGGCATACATGTGCGGTGTCGGCTCCCGGGATATTGAAAGTGAGAGGCTTTGCTCCTGTTGTGAGTATAACCTGGTCCGGATTCTCTTTTCTCACTTCCTCTGCAGTGGCCTCTTGGTTCAAGACAACTTCCACCTCGCTATTAAGCACCTGGGTAGCCAGATCCTGGGCCAATGCGGAGAATTCTTCCCTCCCCGGAGGAGCTGCTGCGAGATATAGTTGTCCTCCCAGAGATTCTTTTTTTTCCCACAGCTTGACTGAATGCCCCTTTTCACAAGCCCGAAGTGCAGCGGTCATTCCAGAGGGCCCCCCTCCCACCACCAATACTTTTTGTGGGCTGGAGGTCTTTTGGTCGCTTATTTCCAGTTCGTGGCCCGCCCTGGGATTACAAAGGCATTCCACGTGTTTTAGCTTGAACAGGTTGTCAAAGCATCCCTGGGCGCAGGCTACACAATGGGTTATCTCCTTATCCCTGCCTTCATGTGCCTTCTGCGGCAAATTGGGATCAGCTATTAAGCTCCTGCCCATGGCCACCATGTCGCAGACGTTGCTGCTTATCTGATCTCTGGCCACGTGGGTATCGTTGATGCGGTGGCTGGCAATGATGGGGACGTTTAGTGCTTGTTTCAGTTCCCTTGCCAGGTATGC
>CAJXKR010000094.1 GCA_913055815.1 uncultured Desulfohalobiaceae bacterium
AATACAAATACCTATCGACGAGAATATCAAAGCCGATAATTTGTTTCGCAGCAAAGCGGTGGCTGACTGGGTGATTTTGTCGAGATATGCGGAAAGGACGCGATCATAGGGATTTCTGACAAAGCAAAACTTGAAAAGGTATTTAATCAATTCTTTCAAATCTGTCTCAAAATTTTCTACTTTTCCCAAAAAACTAAGGTTATTCATAGTTGGCAAAAGGTCTGCCTGAGGTATCCAATGAACATTTCTATAAAGACCACCTTGTTGTAAATAGGTAATAAATTCTTCAAAGGTGACTTTACTGTCAGAAGATTTTCCAAGGTATTTCCTGATGGTCAACGACTTATTATCATTATCAGGATTTATGGGATTATCTATTTTATCCAGGTAGGCCGAGAGAACACGGTATAAAGGATTTCGTACAAAAGCCAAAATAAAGAATTGTTTCAAAGCTCTCCTTGAGAGTCTCATGCCCAATTGTTCAGGAGTAAAATATATTCTATTTTTGGTCCCTTCTGCATTAAAACTAAAATTTTTATAATCTAGCTCTTGATCATATGAGATAATTGTTCGCAAAACCGTTGAATTGGCAGACTTAGGGATACGATAAAAAACAAAACGATGTGTCCTCGAAATTCTAATATTCGAATTAAGCGGCCTAGGTCTTTGATAGCTAACAGCAGGTATAACTTTTATTAAGGGATTCCTTCTTAAAAGAGTTGCCCATTTAATGCGGAAATAATTTTGTTTCATTTCATACTCTTTCTAAAACATTTTAAACCAAAAATCGACAATCAAAATATTTGAATATGTTTTTATTTTGTGATTGTACAAGATCAAGTGAGTAACTCATAACCAAATATACAGTCAAATAAAAATTGACAAGGTGTGGTTATAACTTTAAATATATCTAACTACTAAAAATAACACATTGAATGTAACCATTTTAATCTGTACTAACTCTAGGCACTACTCTACTTGCCTTCTGGCAAAGACTATTTAAAAACTCCAGGGTCAACAACATGAAGCCAACAGCTTATCCACCTATAATAATTATCGGAATGCACCGTTCCGGGACCAGTTTGCTTACACGCCTCCTTGAAGAATTCGGTGTATTTTTCGGCATCAGGACAAGCAGGAACGAAGAGGCAATCTGGATCAATAGAATAAATTATTGGATCTTCGAACAGTGCAGTGCTACCTGGGAAAGGCCGGAAGGCATGGACACCCTCTTGTCCAGCCCGGAAATATGCGAGGTGATCCAGGATTATATACATGGAATAACCAAGGGTCCCGCAAGTATCAAATACCTTGGAACCGCAAATTGGCTGCGCTACGGTTCAATGTTTGGGATTTCCCGGCCCTGGGGATGGAAGGACCCCAGGAACACTTATACCCTGCCCTTATGGCTG
The DNA here is from genome assembly GCA_913055815.1 of uncultured Desulfohalobiaceae bacterium. GTDB lineage: Bacteria > Desulfobacterota > Desulfovibrionia > Desulfovibrionales > Desulfothermaceae > CAJXKR01. The sequence continues at coordinate 1,413 of CAJXKR010000094.1, forward strand.
GCATTGTTTCCCCAATCAAAAATTATCCACATTACCAGGCACGGGGTGGATGTAGCCCAGAGCCTGCGCGTCAGGCAGGAGCGGGCTTGTTCAGATGCAATACGACGCTATCAAAAAAAACGCTGGCAATACGTTAACAATCCGTTCGCTCCCAAACAGAGCGGATTCGCGCATTCCCCGCGTACCGCCTGGCTGGACGGAGGGCTGCAATTGTGGAAACAATATACATCCAGGGGGCGAGAGCATGTACATGAACTGGGTTCCAGGGCATTGGAGATACGCTACGAAGAACTGCTGCAAACTCCCATGGAAATCTTGCCCAATATCCTGGAATTTTGCGGATTAGAGATCCCCAGTAAACAAATCCGGAAGAAAGCCGATGATATCCGGGCCGACCGTGCCTTTGCCTTTCGCAACAAACCGGAATTAGTGGAATATGCAGACAAGGTTTCCGATACCCTGAAACAATTCGGGTACCGGGAATAATTCCAATACAAGACAACTAAAACCAATACCCGAACATCTCGATATCCTTTTTATAGTGCCTCTCTACCATCTCTGCAGTTTCATCTGTATAGTAATCCCGGTATTCCTTGCGATCCTCCGCCTTGCGCCTGTGCGGGAGCTTTGCAACCGGAACACCGATCCGCTCGCAGACTGTTAAAAAATCGTCCTGCAACGTCTCGTAACGACCAATAAAATCCACAATCACTTCATTGTTCAAGTCCACCACATATTCCCATTGCCTTTGTGCGGAAATATCCAGCATGAAATCGTATTCCCTTTCCGGGTCGAACTTCAAGTGCAAGAAATCCTCGAAGCTCTTCACTCTCTCCAGGAGCTCCGGTTTTTCACGGTGGATATGATGATAGGAGCTAACTTGCAAGTCCCAGGGATTGCGCACGAACACAAACTTGAAAAATTTATTGTATATTTCCTCCGGAAGCATCTCCTTGGCTGCTATCGCCTTGGCATGCCTGGGGAACTTGATCCCAAGCTTGTGCCTGGGCCTGGTCATTTGGCTCAACAAACTGCAAAACAAAAGAGGTGCCGTATATCTGGCAGACCAGCGATAGGGCCGAAGGGCGGTACGAACACTGGTACCACCGGTTTTGGCAATATGCACAAAAAGGAAATTGTGGGAATAGGAAATTAACATGAAAAAGTTTTAAGTGGTTAAGTGGTTATGTTTTAAGTTTAAGAGAAGAACTTTTTGATAGTTGATTATGAGCCGATTAAGCGGTTCATGGCCGTTAACATGAAAAATGTGATTATGTGGTTACGTAAGAATAAGAGTCCAATGCCTAATTAAGATGCTACTGCAAAAAGTAGCTTTAGTTATTAAATTTTGCAATACACTAGTTATAACTCTTTGATTTTTCTTAAAACTTTAAAACCCTAAAACTCTAAAACTGCCTGCAAAAGACTTTTTGCAGGCGCATCTAATTAACATATCTTTCATACTAACATGAAAAAGTTTTAAAGTTTTCTCGCCCCGCCCTGCCAAGGCAGGGACGGGGTCGAGTTGCCCATTATTCGTGTGCCACCCAGGGCTTGGAAATGCACATGGGCTCAATTTACTAGCTGCCAATGCAATTGTCTACACTTTTTGTGACCTGAACGCATAAAGGTTTAACCCGGAGCAATCCCCAGAACTTCCAGATAGGCACTGCTACTCGCTTCAATTGTGTATCCGGAAACCGCATCCGGCAGGAAGGAGCGATCAGGAGGACTTTCCAAGACCTGTTTCATTGCTCCTGCCAATAGATCAGGGGATTGTATCGGGACCAGCGGGCCGTATTTGCCCTCCTGCAGTATATCCCTGGGACCGCTCTTGCAGTCAGTGGCGACCACGGGTGTTCCCAAAGCCAGCGCCTCTTTCAAGACATTGGGGGAACCCTCGAATATGGAGGAAAGCACGAACAGGTCCGCCCTGGACATGTAACTGTAAGGATTGGCTGCGAATCCAGGCATCCTAACCGCATCACGCAGGCCGAGCCGCTCGATCTCTGCTTCCAGCCCCGGGCGTTCCGGGCCCTCGCCCAGGATGAGCAAACGGCAGTTTTTTTCCTGGTAAATCCTTGCAAATGCCTGCAGCAAAGTCAAAAAACCCTTCTGCCTGGTGAGTCTTCCCACGGCCAATATTCGCGGTATCCCGGAATCCGCAAACCAGCTGTCAGGTAATGGTTCCGAAGCGAGCCTGTGCAGATCGGGTGTAACCACCGGGTTGGGAATAACCCTGAACCTGGAGTAGGACATGCCGGTAATCTGCACCAGGTCCTCCACTACTCCCCTGGACACGCATACGATGGCATCAGCCATGGGGTAGAACCAGCGTGCGGGGTAATAGCGCAACGCCTTTTGCAAGCGGTTTTTGCCCTTCAAGGACTCCGAGAGGTGCATCCCCAGGCGCAGGACGATCCGAGTGGATACACCCGACAATTTCCTTGCCAGGACAGCCACCCTGCCGGCCCGGTCCTTGGCTGCCAGCACTGCCGCCGGCCGGTACCGTCTAAGATACTTTACCAGCCAGGGCAATGACCCCAGGGAAGAGGACGCACCCAGTTTGATCACTTGGGCACCGGATGGAATCAAATTCACGTGCTCGCCCTGGGACTTGATCAGGACAAAATCCACCTGGATTCCCCGTTCGAGAAAACCGGAAGCGAGATTGCTAACCATTTTCTCCACCCCCCCATCCCCGGAAAAGGAAATCAGTATCGCCACTTTTTGTGGCTCATTGGTCTTTTTGATCTGAAGATCCTTGTCGTTTTTTTGCATAGCCTTTCTTGATTCTTTTCTGTAAAATACATTTATCCAATTGCATGTTGGTTCAAAATATGACCTTGATTTTCATATTTTGGGGAAACCCCAAAATCAGGCTATGCTAGTCTGAACTGATTTGTAAATCTACAGAGTGTTCTGGATGCTTAAATCCATATCTTTTTCAAGGGCCTTGTTCAACTTGTCGATAACATCCTGTACAGTTATCAGATCCATTGCTTCTGGAATTCGTACCCGCTTTCCCCAGGGGAGCTTATCCGGAGTGGTACCAAATTCCTTGTAGACCGCATCCGCATAGCGATTAACAGTTATGTCCAGACAAAGATAAGGGCCTGTCCTTTCCGGATTGGAGGTAGCGTAAAGACCTATGACCGGAGTGCCAACCGCATTGGCTATATGTGCGCAACCAGTATCAGGAGAAATTACTACTTTGGCCTGCTCCAAGACTGCCGCCAATTGCTTGAGCGTGGTCTGCCCCACCAGATTCAGAACAGGCAGGCTCGTAGAAGAACAAATTGCAGAGGCAAATTCCTTCTCTCCCCTGGCTGGACCTCCGGTCAGAACTGTGCGAAGACCGTACTTGCTAGCTGCCTGCTCAATCACCTCTACATAAGATTCGACCCTCCAGTTGCGATAGTTGCGAAAACGGTTACTGGAACAAGGATTAACCACAAGATAATCCATGTCTTCAGGCAATTGGCGCATTGCATATTGTTTATCTCCTTCGGGTATCGGCAGATCCCAACGCAAAAAAGCAGGATCGAGTCCTAACGAGCGGGGAAATTCCAGGAAGCCTTCCAATACATGCTGTCTATCATATAGCGAAGGTTTGCCTTTGGTAAAATATCCCTTCTGCTTTTTACCCTTCAAAGTAGCAAAATCCATATAATTGGAACAACAAATCATTTTACTGCACAGATTTGCCCTGAAAGACTTTTGCAAATTCAATAATACATCGAAGTTACGTCCCTGGAGCTTTCTTTTCAAGTCCCAAAATGCTTTAATGCCCTTGTCCTTGTCAAAGACAACAAATTCCACACCGGGGATATCACCAACAAGAGATTTTTCCGCTTTCCCGATTATCCAGGTGATAGCGGTATCGGGCCAATAATGCTGTATAGTGCGTAATGCAGGTAAAACATGGGTAACATCCCCTATAGCGGAAAGGCGCAACAGGCAAAGGCTCCGGGGATCATTCCGATTTGAAAACATTGTCTATCCTGCTTTTTCCACTATTATCTATAAAATTGTCGATTGTTTTTTTTCGAGGACTAATTGAAATTGAAACTATTCGTCTTGATTAAAAAGGATTAAAATTAAGCGAGATTGATATGACAGTCAAACTCAAATCCAAACAATTATAGTTGAGACGATCCGTCTTGAACAGTTACACGGCTTTTTTGTTCTAGAGTTCAATTTACTGTATATATTTGATATTTTAATTCATACAAATTTAAAATCCGAAATTCAAATATCGAAATTCGAAATAAAATCAAAGATTTGATAAAACATCAAACATCAAGCGTTTAAATAGTTATTTATTTTCAAAGCAAAAACTGGACAAAAAAGATAACTTATTGATATCAATCAATCGTTCGTTTAGAATAAAATTACCGTGTGAACAGTTATATAAAAATTGACTTTTTTTATAAAAAATATAAATTTTATAGATCTCGCCTGCTTTCAGCATAAAGTTTCACAGATATAAGGGAAAAGTGGGCAAAGGAATCTAGTTTTCAAGAACAGACTTAAATAAAATTATCAATCTCAGTAATGATCTGAATAAATGACTGTTATCGAGACCTATAACAAATATAGATTCGGCTCCTCTCAGGGGCTTGGTCCAAAAACCATGGCCCAATTAATCCGACATTTTGAAAACCCGCCAAAACCAGAATCTGGTGTATTGACCGGCCGCACCGGAACTCATTTGATAGAACTCCAGTATCTAGGTCCAGCGGTGATCAAGCATTATTTGCGTGGCGGGATACTGAGCAATCTTAATAAACGCACCCACCTGGCAATCAAGAACTCCAGAGCACAAATGGAATTCGAATTGCTATCACATATACAAAACATAGGTGTAAACGTTCCGGAACCCATCGCCTTTGCTTCCAGAGGGAGCCTATTCTACCAGACCTGGCTTATCACCAGGAATATCCCGGATGTACAGAATCTGAGCACAATGACAACTTCAGAACCGGAAAAGGCAGAAAAAGCTATAGTAAATCTGGCTACACAAGTGAATACACTTATATCGCACCATATCCTTCATGTCGATCTACACCCTGGCAACGTCCTTGTAGATCCGGAAGAGCGGGTTTACATCATTGACTTTGACAAGGCCAAAACAGGCCACACAAAAAAACATGCAATTTGCAGATACTACCTTAAGAGATGGGAAAGGGCAGTTGAAAAATACCGCCTGCCGGAATTCGTCAACGAGATCATGCGCAACTCCCTGGAATACTAGAATAGCATTTCCTTAAAAGCTTTACAACTGCACTATGTCAACATCCAACAATTCTAATTCTGGATACAGAAATAATTGAATATTATTACTGCAGTGAATTTTAAGTCTTGCCGGGCTGCAACTTAAATAAAACACGATGCTTTCCATATAAAATTTTCGCTGTAGTGGCTCATCCAAAATTAAAATTGCTGGTCAACATCAAGTTGCCGTCATTCGGGCGAAAGCCGGAATCCAGAAAAATAGAAAAAGACTGGATCCCGGACCAAAGCTTGCCCCGTACCCCGATACGGGGTCCGGGATGATTGAAAACAGCATTGAGCTCGTATGATAAAACTGTCGTTATAGAGCTAAGGAAAGATTAATTGTAAAGTGTTTATTTGAACGTTATACTAGAGAGTACAAAGCAGGCACCCCAAAACTATAACAAACTGTTGCTAACGGACCAAATCTTTTGCAGCCACATCCTACCGAACCTGATCAACTCATTCTGTAGATCCTTTTTTGAACTTGCTTGACAAGCCTCTGAAAGAATGTTCCCTAGTTATTTTTTAACAACTACTTATCACTATTGCGAAAGTTTTATATTAAGCTTTCGGGATAACTTCGAGCTTGCAACCTCGCACCTGGAACTATTTTACCATGGACGAAACACCCCAAGAAATCAGACCCTCAGTAAAGATATGGCGTTTGGCCTGGCCCCAAACAGCCATGATGTTCTTTCATTTCCTGATCGGGTTTATAGACGTATATGTTGCCGGCCAACTCAGCGACAAGGTTCAGGCCTCCCTGGGAATCATCACACAATCCCTGTTCTTTTTTCTGATCATAGCCATGGCCTTTTCCAACGGGGCGGTTTCAACTATTAGCCAATCCCTTGGATCCGGCAAAACCAAAAGGGCCCAGCACTACGTGGGGCTTACCCTGGAACTGGTTTTTACCGCCGGGGTCTTGCTGTCTATTGTCAGTTTCCTGGGCAGATCCTACTTCCTGGATTTGATGCAGGTACCCCCGGAAATCTACTCCATCACCACCTATTACCTGAAAATCTACATTTTGCTGATACCCTTGTATTATCTGTTCATAGTTTCCAATGCGGTTTTCAGGGCGCGGCAACAAGTATATATCCCACTGGTGAGCATGATGATCGCCACCCTGATGAACACACTGGGTGATTTCGGCCTGAGTTTTGGACTGTGGGGACTGCCGGATCTCGGGTTCAAGGGGCTACCCTGGGCAACAGTGGGTTCGATCGGCCTCGCGCTGTGCTACAATATTTTCATGCTTTACTATAACGGCTGGTTGCACATTTCCTCCTTTCCTCCTGTTCGCTGGATCCAAAAGGGCCTGCCCTACCTCTGGAGCGTGGCCTGGCCCGCGGGACTGATGCAGGTACTTTGGCATTCCGCTTACCTGGTTCTATTTGCCATCACCGCCAGCCTGCCAAATGAGAACATTACTGCACTGGCCGCCTTGACCGCGGGACTGAGAGTGGAATCCATACTGTTCTTACCAGCAGTAGCCTTTAATATGACCGCATCCATACTGGTGGGCAACTATCTGGGACAAGGGGATATACAAGGAGCTAAAAGCGTGGGGTTAAAGACCTGGCTGTTCGGGGTGACCCTGATTATAATCATGGCAGGCGCACTGTTGTCATTTGTGCCCTCGGTTGCAGGGATCTTGTCAGCCAAGCCACTAGTCAAACAAGAGATAATCAATTACCTCTATTTCAATATTGCAGCGATCCCATTTACCGGAACCGCAATAATCCTGGGCGGTGTATTTATCGGAGCAGGTGCCACCAGATACAACATGGCAGCGATAGGTGGGACAGTCTGGCTGGTCAGGCTGCCACTTGCCTTCCTTATGGGACATGTTATACTAAAGAATGCCACCGGTGTCTGGGCAGCCATGCTCATATCCCAGGTCATCCAAGCGTCCCTGGTATTTTCCCTGTTCAAGTTCAAGGACTGGTCCAAGTACAGCATGTTTGCACATAAGCAAACAAGCAGGAATTGAATCTAAACAAATGCAAAATGCAACTTATTTGCAGCCATCCACAAATTTAAGCTGCAGGTTCGCAGTGAACTACAAACCAGTAAACGGTTTGTTGATTATCTTTATATTTACTAATAAACTCTTGACCAGGAGAAGAATATGCAAAGCAATTTCCAACCCTTGACCCTGGAGAGTCGAGAGGACTACAACCGCTATTTGAGCACCTGCCCGGACATCACCTCTGACTACAGTTTTGTCAACCTCTGGGCGTGGAGGAACATATATAAACTGGAATGGACATTTGATCAGGACCTGGTCTGGATCAGGCAAAACTCTCCAAGCAGGTCGCTATGGGCCCCAATAGGCAACTGGGACAGTATTGACTGGCAGACGAAATTTGGAAACCTTGAACAAAACGAGCAGGAATTTATCAGGATTCCGGAAAGGCTATACAATATCTGGAATCACACATCCGGCAACCACACGGATTTTTTTACAGATCCGGATCATTGGGACTATATTTATTCAGTACAGGAATTAATCGACTTGAAGGGAAACAGATTCCACAAGAAAAAGAACTTGCTAAAGCAGTTCATGCGCAAATACGATTACATCTACTATCCCCTCACCCTGGACAAAATAGAAAAGGCCCTGACCTTGCAGACAGAATGGTGCATGTGGCGGGACTGTGAAGACTCCACCACCCTGGAATCCGAAAACCAGGCCATATTGGAGACCCTGGAGGACTACTCCAAGCTGGAGGGGTTAATCAGCGGGGCACTGGAAGTGGAAGGCAGGATGGTGGCCTTCGCTATAGGAGAAGCCCTGGATGCCGATACCGTGGTGGTACATTTCGAAAAAGGCTGCCCCACGTACAAAGGGGTTTATCAGGCCATAAACCAGCAGTTCCTGGAGAACAGCGCCTCGGGATTCACCTACGTAAACCGGGAACAGGATCTCGGGGACCCGGGCCTGAGGAAGGCCAAGGAATCCTATAATCCTGTTTCCTATCAAAAGAAGTATTCCGGCAGGATGATACTTAAATGATCTATATATTATAAAGAAAAATAAATATGAAAAATCATTTCACAACTTTGCTTATTTCCTCCACGAACCCCTGCAGGGAAGTAACTTTATTTACACCCCCCTTATTGATTGCTTCCTTGGGCATTCCGAAGATCACGCTGGATGCCTCGTCCTGGGCCAGGGTATAGGCTCCTGCATCGTGCAACTCCTTCATGCCGGAAGCCCCGTCATCACCCATGCCGGTCATGATCACCCCGATTGCGTTCTTACCTGCATACCGAGTGGCCGACCTGAACAAGACATCCACTGAGGGCCTGTGCCTGGAAACCATCGGCCCTTCCTTGACCTGTACATAATATCTGGCCCCGCTTCTCTTTACCAGAAGGTGGTAATTGCCCGGGGCTATCAATGCCTGTCCCCTCAGGATAGGATCTCCGTCTCTGGCCTCTTTCACCGCAAGACTGCAGAGCATGTCCAGTCTCTGGGCAAAGGCGGATGTAAATTGTTCAGGCATGTGTTGGACAATTACAATCCCGGGGACATTAACCGGCAATCCTTCCAGGAACTCCCGAATCGCTTCGGTCCCGCCTGTCGAGGCCCCTACAACAACGATCTTCTCCGTGGTGGAGGCCATTGCCCTGGAGGCAGGCTCCCCCACGGAAACCGCATCCGCACTTGCCTTGTGTTCAACCTTGGGCCCACTTCCAATGCCCTTTTTCATTTTCCCTACATCTGCGCTGGCAACCGCTTTCACCGCATCAGATATCTTAATCCTGGACTCCTCCAAAAACTGTTTGGCCCCCATCCTGGGCTTGGTAATTATGTCCACCGCTCCCGCTTCCATAGCCTGGATCGCGGTTTCCGAACCGCTCTCTGTCAAGGAGGAGCAAATCAAGACAGGTATCGGATGCTGCTGCATTATCTTCTGCAAAAAGGTAATACCGTCCATCCGGGGCATTTCAATATCCAGGGTTATTACATCCGGGGCCTGGTTTTCCATCTTTTTTGCAGCTATATACGGGTCTGCTGCAACATCCAT
>CAJXKR010000095.1 GCA_913055815.1 uncultured Desulfohalobiaceae bacterium
TGAACCCTGAATTTGGCATCCGGAACGGATACGTATATGTTACCTTTTAATATTTTGTTTGATATCAGTTTCTTGGGGCTGATTTTCTTTACGAGTTTATTGTTGTCACTTCTTTTTATTCCGATGTCCAGCAAGGTGGCTGTAGCTTTGGATGTATTGGATTTGCCGGATGAGAGAAAAATACATGATGAACCCCTGCCCAGGATGGGGGGTATAGCTATAGCTCTGTCCTTCTTTTTGGCTGTAGTGATGTGTATAAAAGTGATCCCCATAGTCCAGGGATATATTTTAGGGGGAGTTGTTGCTGCGTTTATCGGACTTTTGGACGATAAATTCCATTTTCCTCCCAAATTGAAGTTTATGGGTGAAATTATTGCGGCCTTGGTGTTTATACTTGTCAGTGATACTTATCTCTCCGGGTTGGGGAATCTATTCGGATTTGGAGAAATCTATTTCGGATGGTGGGGTATACCGATCACGGTTTTCTGCATGGTCGGAGTTATGAATGCCCTCAATCTGTCCGACGGGTTGGACGGTCTAGCTGCCGGGATTGCGGTGATATCCCTTATTTTTTTGGGTATTTTGGCGTACGAGATTAGTTCCTGGTATGTATTGTCCGTGATAATAGCCTTGTTCGGTTCTGTAATCGGATTTTTGCGTTTTAATAACTATCCTGCAAGGTTGTTCATGGGTGATACCGGCAGCCTGCTTATTGGATTCATGCTGGCTGCTGTAGCCGTGGCATTGGCTTCCGATTCCCAGGTAGGCGAAGGTTCCATCGCTCCGGTGACCCTGGCAATAATCCTGGGGGTGCCGATCGTGGATACATTGTACGTCATGGGACGGAGGTTGATGAAGGGCTTGAATCCCTTTCATCCGGACAAGACCCATTTGCACCACAGACTGTTGAAACTCGGTTTGCAGCATTCGGAAGTAGTGACAATCATATATACTTTAACCATTTTGTCTTGTTTCCTGGGGTGGAGTATAAAATACTGGCCGGAATGGGGTCAATTTTATTTCGGATGCGGCTGTTTTATAATATTGTATTTGGTATTGGATTTTTTGGAAAGAAGGAATCTTAATAATTTAATTTTCGGGTTTAATCAAAAGATCGGCAATATTAAAAGAAGGGATTTTGTGTCTTTCAGTGGACAAAGCGTAAAATATATCCAGCCTGTCTTCCTGGTGATGTTTTTGTTTCCGGCCCTTTTTATCTTACCAGTGAACAACCTTCTGGGACTACTCTCCTTTGCCATAGTTTGCATTATACTTATTCTTTATCCCTGGAACGGGGGCAAAAAAGGTATGCCCCTGGCATACGGAGTTATTTTCCTTTCTTGTTTCTTTTTACTGATACTTTATAATTTTAATTTGGAAATTTCCCCGGCTATTTTTTATTATTTGAATATATTGAGCGTGCTCGCATTTTGCTGGGTGGCCTTCAGGATACTGTTTCACAGATACGACAAGGTGTTATTGCCCTCCAGTTTCGAAATACTGCTTATCGGATTCTCTTGGTTTATCCCCATTGTCCTGGGCTCAACCCTGGATATTACCACTGCTATGCAAAAGAGACTTTTTTGGGCCTGCCTGCAGGCGATCCCCATGTTAGGGTTGGTTAAATTGAGCATGCGCAGCCATGCACGCAGGAACAAGGGGATGGCACTTGGTTTCGTGTTGGTGTTTTTGTTTCTGGGTAGCACTGCGTACTTGGTATAATGAAAGTTACAGGTTGTATGTTGTAATGCATTGAAATTATGATGTTTAATAAATGGTGCAGTTCAAATGTATCCTGGTATCCTCCGGAAATCCCCGATTTCCGGAGGATATGGAAAAATAAATTCTCAATTTGGAAAAATGGCGGTTACCAGTTGAAAATTATTCGAGGTTCTCTTCCGGTCCCGCCAAGTCAGGGTAAGTTTCCCTGCGGCGTATAACCCGGTCGGTGGAGCCCTCCACCAAAACTTCCGGCGGTCTGGGCCTGGAATTGTACTGGGAGGCCATTGCCAAGGAGTAGGCACCCGAGGAAAAAACCGCCAGGTATTCGCCGGGCTCGATCCCGGGCATCTTTCTGTCCTGGGCCAGGAAATCCCCGGTTTCGCAAATTGGACCCACGATGTCCAGTTCCCTTTCTTCCCTCCCCTGCGGAACAACCTCGGCTATACGGTGATAGGCCCCGTATAGGGAGGGCCGGATCAAGTCGTTCATTGCCGCGTCCACTACCACAAAGTTCTTGAGCTCGGTTTGTTTCACAAACAGGGATTTTGTTACCATGATTCCGGCATTTCCGGCTATGACCCGTCCGGGTTCCAGGATCAGGGTCAATGGATAGCCCTTGAGGGACTCGGTCAATGCCTTCCCAAGTTCACTCGGATGAGGGGGATCTTCTTCCTCGTAGGTTATGCCCAGGCCTCCTCCTATATCCATGTAGCTTATCTGTATACCAATTTCCTTCAAGTCCTGGTACAGCTGTTTCAGCCTCTCCAAGGCATCCAGGACAGGGGAGACCTTTGTCAACTGGGAACCGATGTGGCAGTCTATTCCTATCGGCTCCAGACCCTTCATCTGCATGGCTTCCTTGTAGATATCGATTGCCTGATCAATATTTATCCCGAACTTGTTTTTTTGCAGGCCGGTGGAAATATAGGGATGGGTCTGGGGATCCACATCCGGGTTTATACGCAGGGATATCCTGGCGGTTTTGCCCATCTTCTCCGCAACTTGGTTCAGTTGATGCAATTCTTGCCGGGATTCCACATTGAACATCAAGATGTCCGCTTCCAGGGCTTTCTCCAGTTCAAACTCCTGTTTGCCCACTCCGGAAAAAACAATCTTGGAGGGATCTATCCCCGCCTTTAATGCCTTGTAGAGTTCTCCTCCTGACACGATGTCTACTCCTGCACCCTGGTTCTTGAATAGCTCCAGGACGCTCAGATTGGAATTACATTTGGCTGAAAAGCAGGTGAGATGGGGTATATCCTTAAAAGCGGAATCATAGGCATGATAATGCCTGAGCAGGGTGGAAGCGGAATAGATATACAGCGGGGTGCCGTGTTTTTCAGCAAGATCCTTCACTTTTAAGTCCTCTGCCCAAAGTTCGCCGTCTTTTTCCTGGAAATAGTGCATATTTACTCCTTTTAAACAATTGGGTATTTGCAGTAAAAAAAATTATGTCAATCGCTTAGTGCAGTAGCGAAATTTCATATGAAAGAATTTAGGAATTAAGGAATTGAGGGATTGAGGGATTAAATCCCTGATATTTCAAAGTGATAATCAAATTCTGTCATAATACGTTGTGCCCGTCAGGGGATGGGGGTTAACATGGAATTCAAAATTTGGCAATCTTTTTGTCCCACTGGAACAAGCAAAAAAGGTCAAAATTGATCCACTACATCCCCGGAAGTAACAGTGAGATTCTCCCCGGAGGCAGTACTTATGACCAGCCCTCCTTGCGGATTTATGTCCTGTGCTGTTCCTTGTATTGCCTTGTCACTGTCCAGGATTTTCACCTTTCTGCCCAGGGTGGTATTTAGCGCCTTCCAATCTTCCCTGATTCGGGTAAAGCCGTATGCCTGGTACTGGGAGTGGATCGCTTCCAGTTCACGGAGCAAAACCTGCAGGAATCCCAGCCTGGAAAATTCCTGCCCGTGTTCTGTAAAAAGGGAAGTGGCGGTGGATTGCAGCTGTTCACTGAAACAGGACTTGGGAGTGTTAATGTTAATTCCTATACCTATTACCAGGTAGTGCAATTTATCAGGTTCTGCAGCTAGTTCGGTCAGGATGCCCCCGAGTTTCCTTGCAGAGAGCAGTATATCGTTGGGCCATTTCAATCGCGGATAACTGCCGGTGAGATTTTGAATTGCCCTGGCAGTTGCGATTCCGGTTGCAAGGGGGAAGTGCAGGATATCCTCGGGCCGCATGTTTGGCCTGAATATTAGCGAAAAACTAATACTGCCGGGTCGGGATTCCCAATTCCTGCCGAGCCTGCCCTTCCCGGAAATTTGTTTTTCCGCGATTATCAGGGTTCCTTCCGGGTAGCCCTGTTTGGCCAATTCTACAGCTTTTTCCTGCGTAGAGGAAATTTCCTGATAGTAAAACACTTCTTGTCCCAATACCCGGGTGTTTAATTCGGACAAAAGCTCTGAGGGCAAGAGCAGGTCAGGGGAAGAAAGTAGTTTGTATCCACCGCCAGGAGTGGAGACAATATTGTAGCCCTGCTCCTTTAGTCTCCCTATGTGTTTCCAGACCGCGGACCTGGAGATGCCGGCAGCATCACCCAACTGCTTGCCGGAAATCTTGCCGTGTTGGCGCAGAAGCCCCAAAATAAGCTGTCTGGAATTCGGATTACTCATACAAGACCTTGGGCTTTTGGTTCTAGCAAGATTGCGGGTTAACTCCCATAACTGAAAAAACTCAGTTCACAGTATAGACTTCGGATTTTGGGTCCTTCAGATTGGGATATTTGTTTATCCCTTTTAAACGAAACCTGTATTGCTTGTCCCTTTTAAGCTTGCAGTACCTTAACTCAAAGCTCGATTTGGTATTTTCTCCGGAATAGTCGGAATAAACAGCTACCAGTTCAGTGTCCTGAAAGGGGCAATCCGGACAAATATTGCCGGATTCCTCCAATAACAATACTACTTTTTTTAAATTTGCAATCCTGCCCTTTATCGTGGCGTTTATATTCAGGCATTTGTCCTGGCGGCCGTAGCTGAGGTCCTTCCATTGGAAGAGTTCTATAGATGCATCCGCAGTGGGCCAGCTCTTCTTTCCGCATCCGGCCAGTAGGACCGGGCTGAGTAGGATTAAGGAACAAAAGAACAAAAAATTATTTTGCATTACCGTAGTCCTCTTTCCACTGCTGCAGCAGATTTAGTGCCTGCAGCGGACTTAGCGTGTTAATGTCGGTTTCCTGCAGTTTTTGAAGTAGCGTTTCTGTCTTGGAACCTGGAGTTTCGGAGTTCTCCTGTCCGCGTGTCTGATTCAGGATGCCGGGCAGCAGGGACTGGGTATCCTTTTTGTTTTTTTTGTTTTTTATCTTCAGGGTTTCGCTTTTTTGTTCCAGTTCAGCCAAGATCTCCTTGGCCCTTTGGGTGACGCTCTGGGGGATTCCTGCCAATTTTGCAACTTCTATCCCGTAGCTCCTGTCTGCAGGTCCCGGGACCATTTTTCTGAGGAAAATTATATCCCCCTTCCATTCCTTGACAGCGATATTGTAATTGCGGATTCCGGGAATATGTCCTTCCAGTTCCGTGAGTTCGTGGTAGTGGGTAGCAAAAAGGCTCCTGATTCCGTTTTGACCCTTGGAAGCCAGGTTTTCCACCACTGCCCAGGCGAGGGAAAGCCCGTCAAAAGTGCTCGTTCCCCTGCCGATCTCGTCCAGGATTATCAGGCTTTTTTTGCCGGCTTGCCTGAGTATGCGGGCTGTTTCATTCATTTCCACCATGAAGGTGGATTGCCCGTAGGCCAGGTTGTCCGAAGCCCCCACCCTGCTGAATATCCTGTCAGCTATTCCCAGGTGGGCTGTTTTGGCAGGGACGAAGGAGCCCATCTGGGCGAGCAGGGTGATGATTGCTGCCTGTCTCAAAACCGTGGATTTTCCTGCCATGTTGGGTCCGGTGATCAACAGTATCCTGTCGTTGTCTGTCAGGGAAAGGTCGTTAGGTATGTAGTTCTCCCTTCCCTGTACCGCTTCCACGGCAGGATGCCTGCCTTCCTGTATGGAGGTATGCAGGTCCTTCTTTACACTGGGTTTGTTCCAGTCCCATATATGGGCGGTATAGGCCAGGGATTGCCAGAAATCCAGCGTTGCAACTATCTCAGCCATGTAGACTATTCTGTTCCTGGCAGCAGCCACTGTTTCCCTCAGTTCCTGGAAAAGTTCGTATTCCAGGCTTTTGCGCCTTTCGGTGCTGCTGAATATCTTGTCTTCCAGCTGTTTGAGCTCGTCTGTCAGGTAGCGTTCAGCGTTGACCAGGGTTTGTTTCCTGTGGAAATGCTCGGGTACTGGCCCCTGGGAAGCCTTGGACAATTCGAAATAGTAGCCGAACACCCGGTTGTATCCGAGTTTTAGTTTGGGAAGTCCCTGTTCCTCTTGTTCCCTTGCCAGGAGTTCCTTCAGTTTTGCCTCTCCGTGCTCAGTGAGTTCGAGCAACTCGTCAAGTTCCTGGTTGTACCCGGACTTGAACAGCCCCCCCTCGGTTATGATGGTGGGGGGATTATCAACAAGGCTTTTTTGCAGGAGCTGGTGCATGTCTTCCAGATTGTCCCAGGTCTTGGTCAACTCCTGCAGGGTGCCTGGCACTGCTTTATCATCGCTGCAACGGTTTAAAACCTCCTGGATTTGCGGGAGGTTCTCCAGGCTGGATCTAAGAGAGACAAAGTCCTTGGGGGTGCATCTACCAAGGTGGATGCGGGTGCTAAGGCGCTCCAGGTCAAAGACCTTGTCCAGCAGGCCCTGGATGTTGTACAATAGTTCGGTTTCAGAAATAAAGAATTCCAACACTTCCTGATTGGACTGTATGGGCTTTAATTCCCTCCATGGTTGTCTAAGTCTGGTTTGGAGCAACCTGCCGCCCATAGGGGTCTGGGTATGGTCCAATACGTACCAGAGTGTTCCTGGTCCCTTTTTTCCGTCCAGCCTCTGGAATATCTCCAGGTTGCGCTCCGTGACCTCATCCAGTAGCAGGTATTTGTTCAGGTTCAAGGGGCTGAAGGAGCCCAGGTGGGAGAGTTCCACCTTCTGGGTTTGTCTGAGGTATTGTACGGCTGCCCCGCAGGCCTGTACCAGTTGGGGCTTGTCCTCCAGATCCAGGGGTGTAAGATTTGCAACCTCCTGGGTTTCGCAGACCAGTTCCGAGGATCTTTTATAATCAAAGAAACCGCTAAAGGGCAGCCAGGTGATTATTTTCCTGAAACCGGAGAAGTTTTCAGGTATTTGCAGTCCTTCCGGACAGAGCAGTTCCTTGGGTCCTATTTTGAAGATCCACTGCCAGATTTCCTGTTGATTCTTGGAGAATATACCGCTCCATTCCCCGGTGGAAAAGTCTATCCAGGTAGCCCCTCCTTGCGACTTGGAGGAGTCGAAGTATATAGCGGCAAGATAGTTGGAGAGCTTGGAATCCAGTCCGGAATCCTCTACCACTGTCCCGGGAGTGAGCACTCTGGTGACTCCCCGCTTTACCAGGCCCTTGGCCTGTCTGGGATCCTCCATCTGTTCGCATATCGCGGTCTTGTAGTTCTTTTCCAGCAACTGGCGCAGGTATTCCTCCAGGGAGTGATGGGGCACTCCGCACATGGGGACCTTTTCTTCAGCCTCCGGATTTCTTGAGGTCAGGGCAATTTGCAGTTCCCTGGCGGCTATTTCCGCATCTTCAAAAAAGAGTTCGTAGAAATCCCCCATCCGGAAAAACAAGAAGCAGTCCGGATACTGCTCCTTGATTTGCAGGTATTGTTCCAGCATGGGAGTTAGCTTGGATTGCTGCGTAGTCATGCGGATGTTCCCTTATTGGGTTAATGACTTTAGAAAGGAAATAGAATACCAGCTTCTGCATCTGGGACAAACAAAGAATATTTTCTCCCTTTTAAGCCCGCAGCGGGAACAGATGAATTTCTTTACCTGTCTTGCCCGCTGGAAAAAGTAGTCCAGGTGTTCCTTGAATTCAGTATCCAATGGCTGATTTTCCGAGCAAAGCGCCAGGGATTCCAGTCTGGCGGGCCAAAAATCAGGACTCAATTCCCGGCATTTGTAGAGCCATTTGTTGGCGTTCTCTGTCTCTCGCAGTTGTATCAAAAGCCAAGCCCCGTAATAATATAAAAGTATATCCGGAGGTTGTTTGTGTACGGTCTTGATTAATTTATCCGCTGCAATTTTATTGATTACAGGTGAAAATAGTTCCTCCTTGCCCTTGTTCTGGATTAGGTGGTCTATCAGCCCCTCCAGGAGTATAAATCGCAGATTGCTTTCCACCTTGGTGAGGCCCTTTTTGAAGTTGTTTGCCAATTGATCCCATTTTTCCAGGTTGTAACTCCTGATCATCTTTTCCAGCCAGGCTTCAATGGAAGCGGGATAAGTGGAAAGGGCCTTTTTTAGCCAGAATTCGCTGTCTTCGGTTTCTTCTTTGCTTAACAGGAGCTTGGAGAGTTGTACATAGTAATGTGCCTCTGCCACGGGTTTGGAGAGTATCTTGTAGTATCTGGCCGCCTTTTCGAAATCCTGATCCGAGGCGGCCAGCGAAGCCATTTCCTCGATAATCGCAGGATCGTCTCCCACTATTTGTCTGGCCTCCTGAAAGGTTTCTTGCGCCCGGTCCAAAAACCCGCCCCTTTTGTAGTCCATTCCCAGTTCGTAGAGTATCCTGCCTTTATACCGGGTTTGTAGGTGCGGGCGTACAATCAGATTGTTCCGGATCTTTATCGCACGTTCAATATCGCCCTGGGCCCTGTACAAATTTCCCAGGGCCAGGTATATTTCTATTGCTTCCGGATTGTCCTTGACCACACGGCTTAGTTCCGCAATTGCGGCTGCAGTATCTTGCGAGGGAGGTGGATACCCCTCCAAAGGGGTTTTCAGGGATGAATCTCGTTCTTTACGGGAGTTGGCAATTCTTTTCAACTGCCTGAACGTATTCCTCCCGGCTCCCTTGGCCAAGGAATTCATGTTGTTCATTAATTTATTTAACAAAGGCAATTTATACATTTATCGAATCCTTCTCTCAAGAAACTAGGGTAAATTGCATTATTATGGTCTGCTTCTGCCTATTGATCTCTAACAGAGAATTGCATTAGTCTATGCTGGACTATTATTCCTCCGATTTCTGGATTTGTTGTTCCACTGGCTGGGAGGACTCCTGTTCCAGGGGCATATTGCGGAGGGAATTCAGTTCTTTTTCCAGGGATTGTATTTTGGACCTGCATTGTTTTAGTTCTTTTGTTAGTCTGATCCTTTCCATGAAGAAATACAGCATGCTAACTATTGCTCCGAGTACGAAAAACAGCAGTATGAAAATGTAAATAGGCACGGTGGTGGAAAACCAGCTCCAATTGAACAGATGGAATTGCAGGTCCAGGTTAGCGGTCAGGATCTTGGTGTTTTGTACGAAAAAAATCATGCACAAAAAAAACAGGATCACTATTAACAGTACCTTGAAATAACGCATAATAATCTCCTTCAGTTCTGTTTAAAAAGTTTTGGCTTCAGGGACCAATTTCCACTCCGAAAACTTACTATTTCCATATCCGGAAACTAGGAATTTCCGGATGGGAGCTTGCTATTTTAGCTCTTCGAAATACGGTTTTAAACGATTGTATGTTGACTGGATATGTTCCGGTACCACCATGGTTTCGCCAAAAACTGCCATAAAGGAATGATCGCCAGACCATCTCGGGACCAGATGAAAATGCAGGTGCTCCTCGATACCAGCACCTGCTGCGTCGCCGATATTCAGTCCAATATTCAATCCATCCGGAGTGAAAAGGGTTTGCAGGATTCTGGTGCATTCCTTTACCAGATCCATGACTTCGTGGCTCTGTTCCGGAGTAAGCTCAGTGAGCGTGTTTACGTGCCTGTATGGGGTGACCATCAGGTGCCCGTTATTATATGGAAATTTGTTCATTATAACAAAACTTTGTTCTCCTCTGTAAAGAATCAATCTTTCTTCGTCTTCGGAAGTGTCCTCGGGAATACAAAAAATGCATTCGTCGGGTTTGGGTCCCAGTATGTACTCGATCCTCCAGGGTGCCCACAAAGTTTTCATATTGCAAGTTCTCCTGTTGTAAGAATTTGACTGTTTGTTATTTATTGTGCGCTGTTTTTCAAGTCCGGTTCGGCAACAAGCTGTGCACCAATTTGAACACATCTTCGGGCCCTTTTGCAGGCTCCACCCCGGGTAAATTGTCCCATTCTCCCAGGGCTATGACCTTTTTACCCAGTTTGCAGGCCATGGCAACTTCGGATAGGGTTCCGTAACCGCCGGAGATTGCGATGGTGAACAGGCCGTTCAAGACAACCAGGTAGTTCCGCATTTGTCCGAGGTCTGTTGCTATGGGATGGGTGACGTATTGATTGGCTGCACTTGTTTCAGGCCCCGGAAGTATCCCCATTGTTTCTCCCCCTGCTTCATAGGCTCCTTTGCAAGCATAATGCATAACTCCGCTCAATCCACCGCAAATAATCCTGATACCGTTTTCGGCCAAATAGTTACCTATTTCATGGGCCCAATCCGCGATTTGAAAGGAGCATTCCCCGGCTCCGACTATGGATATTTGATTTTTATACATGGATATTTTTTAATCTAAAATAAACGGTTTGGTCAAGGGTTTGTTCGAGGTCCAATTTCAGCTTCTTCAAACTCTTGTTTCTTGCTTTCAGCTTTGAGCATTGAGCTTTCAGCTCCCCTAGCTTTGAGATTTCGACTTCGAGCTTCTTTTAGCTTCTTTCTCTTAAAACCTGATATGGTTGAAACTTGTCAATAGGGCAATAGTATCTTTTTACCATCTTAGAGGGTTAGCTGTGTATTTTCGTATTCCAGCCCTCTTTCAGGAGCGGGACCTTTTTGGCGACGGTTGATCAATCTGATATTCGCGGGTTGGTTACCGCATGACATTGTTTCGTCGCGGGGCTGCCTCTGTCTTA
>CAJXKR010000096.1 GCA_913055815.1 uncultured Desulfohalobiaceae bacterium
TAGTTATTTATTTTCAAAGCAAAAACTGGACAAAAAAGATAACTTATTGATATCAATCAATCGTTCGTTTAGAATAAGATTACCGTGATAGTGTCCGGGCAATTTATTGACATTTTCAGGATATTAATAGATAAAATGAATTCGTTTAAGGAGTTATAAACTAATCAAGTCTTATCAACTCAGGGTACACGATGCCCTGCTAAAAGGGGTTCCATATGGAACCGAATCTGCAAGACCTTGTTGACCGGCTGGTAAAATTCCGGGACGAGCGCGACTGGGAACAGTTCCACACCGCCAAGAACCTCGCCCTCTCAGTCTCCATCGAAGCAGCGGAACTGCTCGAACACTTCCAATGGACCACCGAGGACCAGGAACTATCCAGGGAAAAGACAGATTCCATTTCCCAGGAGATAGCGGACATACTTATCTACATCCTCCTGCTTTCGGAGAAACTGGGAATCGATCCCCTGAAAGCCGCACATGCAAAGATCCAAAAGAACGAAGACAAGTATCCCGCTGATATGGTAAAGGGAAAGAGTTACAAGTATAATCAGTATTAGCAGGGATATAATTTAATGATTGCATTCTCTAACACTGGATATTACTACTTGTCTCAAGAAATATAAAAAGCAGGGAGCAGCAAAATGTCGGAAAATAACCTGGCTGGTTTTATCTGGTCTGTGGCGAATATACTGCGCGGGGACTACAAGCAATCCATGTACGGGAGGATAATACTTCCCTTCACTGTCCTGCGGCGTCTGGACTGTATTCTTGAGCCGACAAAGGAACAGGTTCTGCAAGAACACGAACGCTTGCAAAAGGAAGGTATTGAAAAGATCGGCCCGTTTTTGACCAGCATCACCGGCAGGCAGTTCTATAATACTTCCAGTCTCAATTTTTCCAGGCTCCTGGATGATCCGAACAATATCAAAATAAATCTGGAAAGCTATTTATCCGGGTTCAGTGCCAACGCCAGGGATATATTCGATCATTTCGAATTTCAGACCTATATCCAGCAATTGGAGGACCGGGAGCTACTTTATCCAGTCACCAGGCGTTTCGCAGAAGTGGACCTGCACCCCGGGGTGGTGGACAACCGGGATATGGGCAATATTTTCGAGGAATTGATCCGAAAATTTTCCGAATTATCGAATGAGACTGCTGGCCATCACTTTACCCCCAGGGAAGTTATCCAGCTGATGGTGGATTTGATTTTCTCTCTAGACGATGACGCCTTGTCCGTACCGGGAACAGTACGCCGCATCTACGATCCAGCAGCGGGTACCGGCGGGATGTTGTCTGTGGCTGAAGATCACCTTTTGCAAATGAATCCCAGGGCCAAACTGGTTCCCTTTGCCCAGGAACTGAATTCCGAGTCCTACGCCATCTGCAAGGCGGACATGCTCATAAAAGGACACGATGTGAGCAACATTGTTTACGGCAATTCCTTCACCCAGGACGGATTCAAGGGCGAGAAGTTCGATTATATGTTGTCCAATCCGCCTTTTGGTGACGATTGGAAGAAAATAAGGGATTTTATCGAGGCGGAACACAAGGAAAAGGGACATGCAGGCAGATTTGGACCGGGATTGCCCAGGGTCTCTGATGGAAGCCTTTTGTTTTTGCTGCATCTAATCTCCAAAATGGACAGAAACGGGACGCGATTTGCTATTGTCTTGAACGGCTCCCCGCTGTTTACCGGGGAAGCCGGGTCGGGAGAATCCGAAATCCGCAGGTGGATACTGGAAAATGACTTGCTGGAAGCGATAGTTTCCCTGCCCACTGATCTTTTTTACAATACCGGCATCCAGACCTATGTTTGGGTTTTGTCCAATAAAAAGGAACCGGAAAGACAAGGGAAAGTACAATTAATAAACTCCACTGACTGGTGGCAGCCCATGCGCAAGTCCCTGGGCAACAAACGGAGAATGCTGGGTGAAAATGATATAGACAAAATAGGCGAACTGTACGGTAAATTCGAGGATTCGGAAGAATCCAGAATTTTTCATGCAACCGATTTCGGCTATCGCAAAATAACAGTTGAAAGGCCTCTTCGCCTGAATTTTTGCCTGAGCATGCAACGTATTGAGCGGATAAAAGAGGCCAAGGCCTTTCAAAACCTGGCCACGAGCAAGAAGAAGGGAGAAAATGCAAGTCAGGAAATGGAACAGGGTAAAAAGACGCAACAGGCGATACTCCATGCTTTGGAGAACAATGCAGATGAAAAACTGTTCTATGACCGGGAAGCCTTTAGCAAGCATTTGAAGAAAGTTCTGGATAATTTTTCTATAAACCAGACCCTGTTCAAGGCCATATTAAATGCTCTTTCGGAACGGGACGAAGAGGCACCTGTTTGCTGCGACAAGAAAGGAAACCCCGAGCCTGACCCGGAGTTGAGGGATACGGAAATAGTTCCTCTTAACCAGGATGTATACGAGTATTTTGAAAGGGAAGTGACTCCCCATGTGCCTGATGCCTGGATAGATACTAACAAGAAGGACCTCAAGGACAACCAAGTGGGAATTGTCGGGTATGAAATCAATTTCAACCGCTATTTCTACAAGTACGAACCTCCGGAACCCTTGGAAGAGATAGAGGCAAAGATAAAGGACAAGGAACAGAAGATTGCCGAACTGCTGCAGGAGGTTATGGAGTAATGGAGTTCAGGAACTACAAATCTTATCCTGAATACAAGGATAGTGGTGTGGAGTGGATTGGGGAGGTACCTGTTGACTGGGAAACAATAAAATTAAAGAGAATATTTACAATTTATAATGGTAGCACTCCAAACAGCGGGGTTGAACAATATTGGAATGGCAATATGTTATGGGCTACTCCAGATGATTTGGGACAACTGCAGGGTCAATATTTGTATAACACAAGAAAAAGCATAACTAGAGAAGGCTATCTGAGCTGTGGAACTTCATTAATTCCAAAAAACAATCTTATTTTATCGATCCGTGCTCCTATTGGACATTTAGCTATAACTGGTTATAATATATGCATAAATCAAGGTTGCAAAGGCTTAATATTCAATAAAAATGTTTCAATAAAATATTTTTACTTTCTTCTTTTGGCATTAAAAAAAGAACTGGAGTCTTGGGGTCAAGGCTCTACTTTTCAAGAGTTATCGAGAAAAAATCTTCAAAAAATAGTTTTGCTAAAACCTTCCATTAATGAACAACACAAAATTGCTTTTTTTCTGGATTACAGAACCACCCAAATTGATCAGCTAATCCAAGAAAAACAAGAACTAATAGAACTTCTTAAAAAGAAAAAGACGGCTTTGATAACCAAATGTGTAACAAAAGGGCTGGATGATAATGTTAAGATGAAGGACAGTGGGGTTGAGTGGATTGGAAAAATGCCTAAACATTGGGATATAACCCAACTAAAACGTTTTATAAGTAATATTGAGTCTGGAACGAGTGTAAATGCAATAGATGAAGCAATTGAACCTTATAACAAAAGTGAATTTGGCGTATTAAAAACTAGTGCAGTTTTCAAAGAAAATTTAAATATCAATGAAAACAAAAAAGTTTTAGATGCAGAGACGGAACGTTGTACATGTCCACTGGTATCAAACACACTAATAGTCAGCAGAATGAATACTCCCGATTTAGTTGCATCTGCTGGATATTCAGAGAAAAATGTCAATAATATTTTTTTACCAGATCGTCTATGGCAAATAAAAACTGAACCATCTATTAAAACAAAATTTTTATTCTATTTTACTTTATCCGTTCTATATAGATATCAAGTTCATATATTAGCATGTGGCACAAGTAGCAGTATGGTTAATCTTAGTCAGCATGAATTTGGATCAATTATAATAACAGTTCCTTCTGTAAAGGAACAAACAGAATTGATTGATTATCTCGATAACAAAACCTCCAAAATCGACCAATCCATCCAGGAAATTCAAGACAGCATAGATTATTTGAAAAGGTACCGTACATCCTTAATTACCGCTGCAGTTACCGGCAAGATAGATGTCAGGGATTGGGAGCAAGGAGAGATCCTCAACAAGGAAGCTGCACATGCTTGAATTTTGCCTGCAATCTAGTATAATTGCCTGGATGTTAAAGAAATTTGACTACGGAGCTATTTATGCCCCGAGTAGATGTTAATCCCAAGTTGTTGCACTGGGCTTGTGACAGGTCCGGGCGAAGCTGGGAGTATTTGTACAGGAGATTTCCCAAGCTGGAACAATGGGAAACCGGAGAATCCAAACCCACATTCAAGCAATTGGAGGATTTTGCCCAAGCCACTTATACTCCGATCGGCTATTTTTTTCTGTCCGAGCCACCTGCAGAAAAGCTACCCATTTCCGATCTGCGCACACTTGAAAACAAGAGGATTGAACATCCGAGCCCCGACCTTCTGCACACGCTTTATATCTGTCAGCGCAGGCAGGCTTGGTACAGAGATTATGCCCAATCTGTCGGACAGGATAAATTGGGCTATATTGGATCTCTAACCAGTGATTTTCCGCCGGAACAAGCTGCTGAACAGATAAGACAAAGTTTGGATTTCGACTTGAAGGCACGGCAAGACTGTCGTTCCTGGAGCGAAGCCCTGAGATATTTTATAGCTCAGGCCGAGAATCTGGGCATTCTGGTCATGATCAGCGGCGTGGTTGGGAACAACAACAATCGTCCACTGGATCCTGAGGAGTTCAGAGGCTTCGCTTTGTCTGACGACCTTGCACCATTGGTATTTATAAACGGGAAAGATACCAAGGCAGCCCAGATTTTTACCCTGGCCCACGAAATTGCCCATTTATGGATCGGTGAGAGCACGTTGTCCGATGCTGGACCTGCATCTTGGCCTTCCGACAGGATAGAGAACTGGTGCAATGTAGTGGCAGCGGAATTTTTGGTTCCCATGCAGGAGTTGCAAGAGGCTATTTCGGAAAACGAGTCTCTAGCGGATGAGAAAGTCGACGAATTGGCCCAAAAGTTCAAAGTGAGTACGCTGGTTGTACTCAGGCGGCTTTTTGATCTCGGATATATTACCCGCGAAGAATTTCAGGAAGCATATCCAGGGGAACTTTCTCGTCTCAAACGATTGTCCAAATCCGGGGGAGGAAATTATTATCTTACCCAGGAAGTGCGTGCAAGCAGACGTTTTGTGCGGGCATTGGTGACCAGCACCCTTGAGGGTGGAACCATGTACCGGGATGCATTCAAGCTGCTCGGGATCAAGAAGACACAGACATTTTCAAGTTTATCTTCCGGCATACAATAAGGAGACGTCTTGTGGCAGATGTAGATGCCAAAACCAGGGAATCGGCTTTTGAAAAGGAGTTTGTGGAGCATCTGGGGTCCTGCGGCTGGTTGGAGGGCTCCCCTTCCGAGTACGATCCTGATACCGCACTTTATCCCAGGGACCTCCTCGGCTATATCAAGGATACCCAAAAAGAGCAGTGGAACAAGTTGAATGCCTGGCATAACGGGGATGCGGAAAATAATCTTCTGAAACGAATTGCCGGGAAGTTGGATAAACAGGGATCCCTGCATGTACTCCGCCACGGCATCAAGGACGTAATGGCCCGCTTCCAGATCTGCCAGTTCCAACCTTCCCACGGTTTCAATCCCGAGGTTGTGGACCGCTACAGAAAGAACCGCCTCAGGGTGGTCAGACAAGTTCAGTATACCAGGGATAGTGCCAAGGCCTTGGATCTGGTGTTTTTTATTAACGGCATTCCGGTTGCCACTGCAGAACTAAAGACAGACCTCAAACAAAACGTCCAGGATGCCATCAGGCAGTACAAAAAAGACAGAAAACCCAAAGACTCCCAAAACAAAATCATTCCATTGCTGGCGTTCAAGAAAAGGGCCTTGGTACATTTTGCCGTAAGCACTACCGAGGTTTACATGACTACCCGGCTGGACGGTGACAATACCGAATTCCTCCCTTTCAACCAGGGTCACGCTATGGGGGCCGGAAACCCGCCCAGGGAGGACAGTTATCCGGTTGCCTATCTTTGGGAAGATGTATTGCAGCCGTCCAACTGGCTGGATATTGTGGGCAAGTTCCTGCATTTGGAAACCAAGGACAAGGAGGACAGTTACGGAAAGGAATACAGGGAGGAACGCCTGATTTTCCCCAGATACCATCAATGGGATTGCGTAAGGAAATTGATTGGTACAGCAAAAGAGGAAGGCCCGGGACACAGTTATTTGATTCAGCACAGTGCCGGTTCCGGTAAGTCCAACTCCATATCCTGGACATCACATAGACTGGCAGGATTGCACGATGATCAGGACAACAAGATCTTCGATTCCGTGATTGTCATAAGCGACCGCCGAGTACTGGACACTCAGCTTCAGGAGGCGATATACCAGTTCGAGCACAAGCACGGGGTAGTGGAGAAAATAGACCAGGACAGCAACCAGTTGGCCAGGGCGCTACAGCACCACGTACCCATAATAGTAACAACGCTTCAGAAATTTCCCGTGGTACTGGAAAGAATCGGCCAATGGGAAAATGTGCAGGCAGAGAAAATCGGCGGCGGCAGATACGCTGTTATCGTGGACGAGGCCCATTCCTCCCAAAGCGGGATGTCTGCACAGAAGCTCAAGCATGTACTGGACGGCAACCTGGATTTAATGGAAAAGGAAGACATTACAGCGGAAGAGTTCCTGAATTCTGTTCTGGAAAAAAGAAGCCCTTCCGGCAATATTAGCTATTTCGCTTTTACCGCAACTCCCAAGGGCAAAACAATCGAACTCTTCGGTAAAACTCCCAAAGGCGGCGACAAGCCGGAACCTTTTCACGTCTACAGTATGCAGCAAGCCATTGAAGAAGGGTTTATCCTGGATGTCCTTAAAAACTACGTGACATACAAGGCCTTTTTCAAATTGGCTCAAGAGGGGGAAAAACAAGAAGATGACGAAGTGGATGTAAGCAAGGCCAAGAAGAGCATAGCCAGATATATAAAACTACATCCCTATAATATCAGCCAAAAGGTTGCCATCATAGTCGAGCATTTCCGGGACAAGATCATGCACCGCTTAAAGGGTCGGGCAAGAGCAATGGTTGTCACTTCGTCCCGCCAGGAAGCAGTCCGGTACAAGGTGGCGATGGACAAGTACTTGGACGATAATAATTATGCAAATCTCAAGACCCTGGTCGCTTTTTCCGGGGAATTGAACGATCCGGAAACCAGCATCGATACCTTGACAGAATACAATATGAATCCCGAACTCAAGGGCAGATCATTGGAAAAAGCCTTTGAGGACGAATTTCAGATCATGCTGGTTGCGGACAAGTTCCAGACAGGTTTCGATCAGCCCCTTCTCTGCGCTATGTATGTGGACAAAAGGCTTTCCGGGGTTGCGGCAGTACAGACCCTGTCCAGGCTGAACCGTATATATCCGGGTAAAAATGAAACTTTCGTCCTGGATTTCGTGAATGAAGCAGATGACATCCTGGAAGCGTTCAAGCCCTACTACAGAGATGCACAGCTTTCATTCACAACCGATCCCAATATTGTCAATGACCTGATGGACAAACTCGACGAAAAGGGAGTGTATACCGACTCCGAGGTGGAGCAGTTTGCCAAGGTTTATTTTGATCCCCGCCAGGATATTTCCCAGGGTAAGCTTATAGGATATCTCAAGCCTGCCAAGGATCGATTTGAAGATCTGGAGTTGGAGGAACAGAAAATGTTCCTCAAGGATTTGAAATCATTCGTCCGCTCCTACGACTTTCTTTCCTTTATTGTACCGTTTGCAGACGAGGAATTGGAGAAGAAAACAGCCTATGCCAGACATCTCCAGTCTTTTCTCAAGGTGAAGGAACCCGACGACTATATAAGCCTGGAAAATGTTTATCTATCGCATTACAGGATTGAAAAGACAGCTGAACACAAGAATTTGAATCCATATCCCGAAGCCGGAGAGGATGTGAACCTGAATCCTCCCTCGGAACTCGGAACCGGCAGTGTTTACGAGCCCAAAAAAGATTACATGTCCAATATAATCGAACAATTGAACGAACTTTTTGCCGGGGACCATATCAGTGAAAACGACCGTATCACTTTCTTCCAGAATATCCTGGGCAATGTCACGGAAAACGAGAATATCGCAGACCAGGCCAGAAATAATACATTCGACCAGTTCAAATCCGGAGATATCAATAATGAGGTGATGAATGCGGTAGTCCAGGGACTAAACAGCTACGGAGACATGGCCAAGGAAGTGCTGGAAAACGAAGAAACCTGGAAGGTGTTTTCGGATTTGCTGGCAAAGGCTGTGTATGAGAGATTTCAAAATTATAATGTTTAATATTTTGTTTCATTTTTATTGATGTCTCAATTGTTAATCTTATGTAATGTTAACTAGTTGTGTATGATTTTGTAATTGCATATTGACCAAAGTATCAATTGATACTATATTATGAATAGGCCGACTATAAAAGAACTAGACAAAAAAATAAGGGAGGCTAAAGCTGCTATTCGTAACCAGAATATTCTTCTGGTAAATCAGGAGGCTATAGCAGAAGATGCCCTGGAACTTGAGTATGATATAGCAGAAGAGCTGTATGAAGTCTTGGAAGAACTGTTGGATGAAGTCTCTTCATCCAATTATGTAGGCTCACGTCCTCCTGAAAAATCCTATGAAGAAAAGATAAAAAATTCAGACATTTTTCCCTTTGTGATTAATAGCAATAGATTTGAGTGTAAAGTTTATTTGAAATTTACACTCGCCAAAAATATATTCTGGCTTGTTTCCTTGCACAAAAATCGACCGTTCAAGGAGTGAATTCATCATGCAAGAAATGGAATGCCCAAATTGTTCTATTCCTATGGAGTATAGAACTCTTTATAAACAGAAGACATTTAAGGGAGTTGATATTCAATATCAAACCCAAGCGTATGTTTGCCCAGAGTGCGGATTTGAAGCCGGAACGATAGAGAGTGCAGGTAATACTCAGCGGGCCATTGCTGATGCCTACCGTGAAAAGGTTGGTCTTTTGACTAGTTACGAAATTAAAAACATGCGTGAAAATAAGGGCATGACTCAACAAGAATTGGCTGATGCCATGAATATAGGAGTAGCTAGTGTAAAACGCTGGGAAACTTGTATGATTCAAAGCAAATCAATGGACTATTACCTGCGGCTGCTGTTGCAAGATCGTAATTGTGTAGAAAATTATACCGGCAACCGAGAGATAGATATCTGCAGAATTAAGCTGGTAGCAGAAACATTAGAGAAACATCTTGGCGTTAGATTGCTTAAAGACGGTGATAGATTCCTTTTCTTGGCCAAATACCTCTGGTTTGCGGATATGCTTGCCTTCAGACAGCTTGGCAAGGGTCTAACAGGTGCCAGTTATGCGGCAATTACGTATGGTCCCCAACTGAACAATTACAGGGACCTTATCAATCCAATCAGCAAATCTGATTCAAACAAAGCTGAGCCGCTGACGGAAAAGGAAAAAAATATTATTCAACAGATTACTGAAAGATTCCCAAATGAACAGGAAGTTTATAATGCCGCCCACAGGGAAGAAATTTGGCAAGAATCGCCAATGGGAGCTCTAATATCTTATTCACGTGCTCATGAATTGACTGAAATTTAACAATCGTGCTATTCGGCTTAACCCCGGAACAACTCAAAGAACCACACGATTCTCGCCCCTGGAATCCACTTATTGCAAATGCTTTTTACAGACGTGGAATTATAGAAACTTGGGGCAGAGGAACATTGAAGATAATTGAGCTTACTCAAGGTGCCGGTTTACCTGATCCTGAATTCAAGAGTGAAGCTGGACATTTTGTTGTAGTTTTCCGGCTTCCCGAGGAAAAGAGAATGACCCCGCATGACACCCCGCTCCGGGTCTGTTAGTTTTGATTACCTGTTGCAGGACGGTGACCGGGTAAGCCTTTATCCAGAATTCGAATCCATGGATGTAGGCAGTGTGTCCCGCCTGCGCGTGACTCCCCTGAGGAACACGAAATTCGTTGCCGAGCCCTCGCTGCAGGAGCTTGCCGGCCTTTTGAGAAAAAAGGGCTACGACTGTCCCTGCGCAAATTTCTCACTGGAAGAGCTGGCCAGGATCAGCAAAGAGCAAAAGCGCATCCTGCTTACCACTACTCCCGGATTGGAGCATGTCCACGACTTGCAGCGCTGCATGTGCATATGGAGCAAAGATCCCCAAAAGCAACTGGAGGAGCTAAAGTCCAGGCTCCAGCTTGAGTAAGACTGCCGAGTCCTTTTGGCAGCAGTCCCATATGGATTGAACCAGGAGAAAACCAGGCCTGTCTGGACTTTTCTGGAAGTAGATTGACTGACTCACAGGAATTAAATATCTTGTTTACAAAAAGGGGTGGGATTGCCATGCGCACAAGTATTGGAATCGATGATGAATTGATTGCAAAAGGCTTGGCATATACAGGATTGAAAACCAAGCGGACGTTGCTCAACT
The DNA here is from genome assembly GCA_913055815.1 of uncultured Desulfohalobiaceae bacterium. Lineage (GTDB taxonomy): Bacteria > Desulfobacterota > Desulfovibrionia > Desulfovibrionales > Desulfothermaceae > CAJXKR01. The sequence continues at coordinate 10,438 of CAJXKR010000096.1, forward strand.
ATGCTTTATAGGAAAAGGAGTTCCTTATGGACCCGCATCTGCAAGACCTTGTTGACCGGCTGGTCAAATTCCGTGACGAGCGCGACTGGGCCCAGTTCCACACCGCCAAGAACCTCGCCTTGTCAGTCTCCATCGAAGCAGCGGAACTACTGGAACACTTCCAGTGGA
>CAJXKR010000097.1 GCA_913055815.1 uncultured Desulfohalobiaceae bacterium
AGGCAGAAAATATATCTCAAGCTTCCGGAATTTGACAAAAAGTTGATAACCTTTGCCCTGGAATCCGGGGTGGACGGCTTTATCACAGATCCAGACAATAAAGAGGCAATTCAACAACTAAGCAGGACAAACGTCCTTACTACCCAAGACTTGCAGGAATTCTCCCTTAGTTCCAAGGAAGTCGAGGAGCAAGCCGCATCCGGGCTACAGGCGGACAAGACCGTACTATTGAAACAGGGATGGGAAATCATTCCTGTTGAGAACCTCCTCGCAGAGGGCAAAGGGAAACTGGCACTGGAGGTCTCCTCCCTGCAGGAAGCCCGCCTGGCAGCCGGAATTCTGGAAAAAGGGGCGGATTACATTGTCGTTCTCCCGGATGGAACTTCTGAGCTTCGATCCATTGTTAGTGAACTGAAAATGAGCGAAGGCCAATTTGAATTGGAAAGTGCGAAAATCACCCAAATCAACCCAGTAGGGCTGGGACACAGGGTATGTGTGGACACCTGCTCCATACTGGGAGTGGGACAAGGGATCTTGACCGGCAACTCCGGAAATTTCAACTTCCTGGTGCATGCCGAGACCCAGGAAAATCCCTATGTAGCCTCCAGGCCTTTCCGGATAAATGCCGGGGCAGTCCACGCCTATGTCCAGAAACCCGGAGACCAGACCTCCTATCTGGAAGAGCTAAGGGCAGGGGACGAAGTTTTGGTCGTCGACTCCCAGGGACAAACCTCCCTGTCCACGGTGGGCAGGGTGAAAATTGAAGTCAGGCCCCTGCTCCTTATTACAGCCCAAACCAAGAACAGCAGCGGGAACGTGTTTTTGCAGAATGCTGAAACCATAAGACTGGTAAGGCCGGACGGATCGCCAGTCAGTGTGGTTTCCCTGCAAGTGGGCGACGAAGTGCTCTGCCACACTGACCAGGCAGGTAGGCACTTTGGTATGCGTATCCAGGAAAATATAGAGGAAAAATAAATGAGCAGACAGCCCAATGACAACAATAAATCCGGAGAAATGGATCAGGAACTGCTGAAGATCCGGGAAGATATCAGCGGGGTGGACCAAAAGCTGCTGGAATTGCTCAACCAAAGGGCAAAACTCAGCCTGAGGGTGGGTGAGATCAAGTCCGAGTCCTCTGAAAGCGTTTTCAAGCCCTTTCGGGAAAAGGATGTCCTGAACTCGCTCTTGGAGAAAAATCCCGGCCCCATCCCCAATGATCACCTGCAGGCAATTTACAGGGAAATCCTCTCCTCTTCCAGGTCATTGCAAAAACCGCAAAAAGTGGTTTACCTGGGTCCGGAAGGTACATTTTCCTATTTCGCAGGACTTCATTACCTGGGAAACGCGGCAGAATTCCAACCCAGGACTGACCTGGAGGATATCTTCCAGGCTGTCAGGAAGGAGGAAGCAGACCTGGGTATCATTCCGCTGGAGAATTCCTTGCAGGGAACAGTGGGGCAGAGTCTGGACCTGTTCCTGAAATTCGACGTGCATATCCAGGCGGAAGTATTCTGCAGGATTACCCACAGCCTGTTGTCCACTACAAACAGATTGGAGGACATCCAAGTGGTGTATTCCCATCCCCAGGCCCTGCAACAGTGTACCAGCTGGTTAAGGGCCAACCTCCCCAATGCCGGGATAGTACCGGTGGAAAGCACGGCAGCTGCCGCAAACAGGCTGCAAAACGGGGAAAACGAAGCCGCCATTGCACACCCCGCCCTGGGGGAAAATCTGGGATTATCGGTGCTGCAGCAGGGCATAGAGGATTTGCCCGAAAACTGGACCAGGTTCTTGATCATAGGTCCCACTCCCCCGCCTCCGGGGAACAGGGACAAGACTTCCCTGGTTTTCACTTTGCCGGACAAGCCTGGATCCCTGGCCAATGTACTCAATCCCCTGGCCAGGGAGGGAGTGAACATGAAAAAACTGGAGTCCAGGCCACTCAGGAGCGAAAAATGGAAGTACGTGTTTTTTACCGACGTGGAATGCGACCTGAGCCGAGAAGAATACGCACAATTGATGCAAAGCCTTTCAGATACCTGTCATACGTTGCGCATTCTGGGCAGCTATCCCAATGGTCCTTATTTGGATGTGACCAAGATTTAGTTATTAGTTATCTGTAACTTGCTATTTGGAAATGATATATTATGCAAATTAATTTTGTTCCAAATAACAGTTAATTCTTCAAAATTGGAAAAATTAGCAATTATGTATTTAAATTACGGTTTATTTAAATACAAAAATCTTGGCCCTATTAACACTTGCAAAAGTTTTTAAGCTTGTGAGATAACTTGGATCTATTTAAGCCGCAGCCGGGTGGTCCACTGTGCGACTTGATTATCCAGCCATCTTGAGGGCTGGATAAGCATTCAGAGCAAAAGTGGACCACCCGGCAAGGCTTAAAATTTCACAGTAGTAAACAATCAACCATTAACTATCAATATATTATGAATACTACAACTATCACAGCTCCACCGAGCAAATCGGTTTCCCACCGGGCGGCAATAGCAGCCGCCCTGAGCCGGGGAGAGTCTCGTCTGTTCAACATGCTGGACAGCGATGATATAAACAGGACCCTGGATTGCCTGCAAAGCCTGGGAACAGTGATAAAAGGCGATAACAAGCAGGGACTGACTGTACAAGGGGGCTTTGAATCCGGCGGGAAGACAGTGGATTTGAACGTTGGCGAATCCGGTACAACCTGCAGGCTCCTCACTCCAGTGGCAGCACTTGCCGGGAGGCCTTGCCGCATTCACGGAGAGGGGCGGATGCACGAGCGCCCCATGGGAGAACTGGCAAATGTACTGCAAACTCAGGGGGCTGAAATAGAGTGGTTGCAAAACGAGGGTTATCCACCCTTTATTATAAATTCCCGTGGATTACCCGGTGGTGAGATGCAAATAAGCCTGGAGGAAAGCAGCCAATTCTTGTCCGGGCTTTTGCTGGCCTCGCCCTTTGCCGGAAAACAGTGCAGCATCCATGTCCGCGGGGAGAAAGTCGTTTCCTGGCCCTACGTGGCCCTGACTCTGCAGGTAATGCAACAGTTCGGGGCATACGCAAAAACCCAGGTCTTGCAAGGAAATTCCTGGCAGGACGTGGACCGGGATGCCAGGCCGGAAATAACACCGGGCAAGGTCCGCTTCATTGTTGATCCCGGCGGATATACAGCCCGCGACTACACAGTAGAGGGAGACTGGAGCAACGCTTCCTATTTCCTGGCAGCCGGAATCCTGCTGCAAAGCGGCCTGGAACTGCAAAACCTGCTTGCGGATTCCATTCAGGGAGACAGGGCCATTTTGGAGATCTTGAGCGAAATGGGAGCCGATCTCAGAAGCGAGTCAGATTCCATCATTGTTAAACCCGGAAGGATTTTCGGTGCGGATCTGGACATGGGAGTTTGTCCTGACCTGGTTCCCACCGTGGCTGTAATGGCCAGCATGGCGGAAACTCCCAGCAGGATAAGAAATGTCCAGCACCTGCGCCTCAAGGAGAGCGACAGGCTGAGCGCCCTGGCTTCTGAAATATCCAAGACAGGTTGCGAAATCAATGTAACTCCGGATGGATTGCAAATACAACCCAGCCCCTTCAAAAAGGGGAATGAGATCCATTTTAAGACCTACGGCGACCACAGGATAGCCATGAGCCTGTCTCTTTACGAATTGATCGGAATTAAAGTGAACCTGGATCAACCGGATTGCGTACAAAAGTCCTTCCCGGACTTCTGGGAGAAATGGAAACAGATAATGTAATGAGCTAAAAGCTGAAAGCTGAGAGAGCTAAAAGCTGAAAGCTTGAAGCTAAAAGCAAGAAAAAGAACGAGGAACGAGGAACGAAGAACTAAACAACGAGGAACGAGGAAACGAATCCCAAATGCAAATCGACAAGATCTCAATAATAGGCGGGCTAGGTGCCATGGGGCAATTTTTCAAGTCCAGATTAGAACAACAGGGAATCGGGGTCGAGATACTTGAAAATCCCTTAACCCGGGAAAATATCCAGGATACTATTCCCGGTAGCGACGTTGTACTCTTGGCCACACCTACCCATGCCTGTGAAGAAGTACTGCAAAAGATTGCTGAATATCTCGATTCCTCCACAATCCTGACAGATATCTGCTCGGTGAAGATGCGGCCCCTAAAGCTCATGCTGCAGATGCACTCCGGACCAGTGGTGGGTACTCATCCCTTGTTCGGTCCTAACCCGGAAAACGAGGAAATTTTGAAGACCGCCATAGTACCGGGGAGGGACGAAAGCGCAAATAACAGCGTTTTTTACCTGATGGAAACCATCGGACTCACTCCTTTCAGCACCACGGCAGAGGAACACGACCGGTCACTTGCCTTTATTCAGGGACTGAATTTCGTGAGTACAGTCTCTTATCTGGCCGCCATACCATCGGAAAGCAGTATAAAGGAATTTCTGACACCCTCTTTCCGCAGACGCCTGGAAGCGTCCCAGAAAATGTTAACCCAGGACTGGGAAATGTTTGAAAATATTTTCGAAGCCAATCCTTACAGCCAGGAAGCAGTCCGGCAACTAAGGTCCTATCTAAACCTCGCATCCGCGGGTGAGTTGGATTTACTGCGGGACAAGGCCAGCTGGTGGTGGGACGAAGAAAACAAAGGGGGAGGAATGTGAGCTTTGAATACATAGTGTATGTACAAAGCCGCTTTCCTCCCCCGGATGGAAAGCGGCTTTTTTAATATTAAAAGTTTTAGAGTTTTAGGTTTTAAGTTTTATGTAAGAGGATGTTTTAGCAAAACATTTCTCGCTACTTCGTAGTCGAGATTGCGCTCGCTACTCCGTAGCCGAGATTGCGCTCGCTACTTCGTAGTCGAGATTGCCCATGATTCATTGTGCCCGGCAGGGCCCGGAAATTGATATGGAAAAGAAAAATCCAAAAAAGGGATAAAAACTATGAACACAAAGAGCACAGTACAACAATACGGACAAATTTACCCAGCTGACACCCAAACACCGATAAGTCTGTATATGGACCTGGTAGGCAGCGATCCCGGTATCCTGCTGGAAAGTGCGGAAGTCGACGGAAGGCTGGGCAGGTACAGCCTTATAGCATGGGACTTTAGGGTACTACTGCACTGCAACCTGGGTATCCTGGAAACAGAGGTCAAAGACCCGGGATTCGAATTTATCAGTTCCTTTGACGGCAGGGATTTCATACCAGGACTGCGGGAACTGCTCCAAGAACTGTACATAAAACCACCTGAAAACATGGAGGAGCTGCCAGCTTTGACCAGATCCCTGCTCGGCTTTTTCGGTTACGGCCTGATTTCCCTGTCCGAGCCCAAACTGGAAAAGTGCCTGCACAAGAACGATGCACAAACAACGCTTGTTTTGCCTGGCAAGCAGATCCTTTTTGATCACCTGCATCACAGGTGCATATTCCTGGGACTGGACAACGAATCAACACCAGAGCCGGAATCCAGAGCAACTCTACAAAAGGAAAAACCCGGGTTTAAAGTCGGGGAAATCATTAACATCCCGGAAAAGGAGGAGTATTGCAACAATGTACAAAAGACCAGGGAAATGATCCAGGCCGGGGAAGCCATACAGGCAGTGCTGTCAACACGCTTCCAGGCCCCATTTTCAGGTGATCCTTTCCAGCTGTACCGCAGATTGAGGCAAACCAATCCCTCTCCCTACATGTTTTACATGAACTTGCCCTTTATCACCCTGCTGGGATCCTCGCCCGAACTGATGGTGCGCTGCAGTGAGAACAAACTGCAGGAACGCCCCATAGCCGGTACCAGGCCAAGAGGGGACACTCCGGCACAGGACGAGGAAATGGCTGAAGAGTTGAGCCGGGACCCCAAGGAAAGGGCGGAACACGTAATGCTGGTGGACCTGGGGCGAAACGATCTTGGAAAATTGGCCACTCCGGGGAGTGTGGAAGTGGAAAAACTGATGCAGGTGGAAAAGTTCTCCCATGTCATGCACTTAACCTCCTATCTGAAAGCGGACCTACAGCAGGACCTGGATTCGATAGACATCCTACTGTCCACGCTTCCCGCGGGAACTGTGTCCGGAGCTCCCAAGATACGGGCCATGGAAATCATTGCAGAGATGGAACCCCTTCCCAGGGGGCCATACGCCGGAGCCGTGGGCTGGCTGGGAACAGACCGGAACTCGGTGAATCTGGACACCGGTATCACCATAAGATCCATGTGGATTCAAGATGGCTATATCCACTGGCAGGCCGGAGCCGGTATCGTCAACGACTCTGTACCGGAGAAGGAATGGGAGGAATGCCAGAACAAATCCAAGGTAATCAAGAAAATACTTAGTCAGGACGGAGGTAGCGATGTTTTTGCTAATAGATAATTTCGATTCCTTTACCTACAACCTGGTCCAGGCCTTTCAGGGTCTTGGGGCAAATCCCAGGGTAATAAGGAATGACCGGGAAGAAATACCGGAAATGGCCAAGCATCCGGAACTTAGAGGAATAGTTATCTCCCCCGGACCCGGAGGCCCGGAAGACACGGGATACTGCCTGGACATGCTGGGAAGTCTGCCTGCGAATATTCCGGTCCTGGGAGTCTGCCTGGGCTTTCATACCCTGGGGCATTTCGCGGGTTATTCCATTATCAGGGCGAACAGGATAATGCACGGAAAGACCTCCAGCATTTACCACCGCAACACAGATGTTTTCCAGGATCTCGAATCCCCGTTCACCGCCACCCGCTACCACTCCCTGATCATGGACACCGCGAACAAGAGGAGCGAGGGAACAGAACTGGAGATAACCGCCAGGAGCGAACAGGAAGAGCCCATGGGAATCAAGTATCCGGACCGTCCCTGGATGGGAGTCCAGTTTCATCCGGAATCCATATTGACCCTGGAGGGTTCGAGGCTCTTGTACAATTTTTATAAATTCGTATATCCGGATTGAGTGCTTTTGGCCCAGTAATTCGGGCTCCGGATATTATAACTGATACAAGAAAATTTATCTCAAGACTGAACGCTACAGCGAAACTTTAAGCCTTGCCGGGTTGTCCACTTTTGCTCCAAGTGCTTGGCTTTGCAAGCCAATCAAGTCGCACAGTGGACAACCCGGCTGCGGCTGCAAATCTCGACTACGAAGTAGCGAGAAAACAGATCCAAGTTATCTCGGAAGCTTAATATAAAACATACGCAGTAGTGTTAAAAAACAAAAACTTAAAATCGATATCCAAAATTCCTGCAGGAGGAAATTATGAGTATAAACTCGGTACTAAAGGATTTGACACAGGGAGTGGACATCTCCGAAGACCTGGCTTATGACAGTTTCAACAAGCTGTTTACAGGAGAATTGACCTCTGCCCAATCCGGGGCTTTCTTAATGGGTTTGAAAGCCAAGGGTGAAACCCCCTACGAAGTAAAAGCCGCTGTCCAGGCGGCCCTTGAACAGGCAAGGGTCGTGGAGCACAGTTTTGATCAATCCATTGATACCTGCGGGACCGGAGGAGACGGCAAGAACAGCTTCAATTGCTCAACCGCGGTCTCCCTGTACCTGGCCGACATGGGCTACAAGGTGTTCAAGCACGGGAACAAGGCTGTATCAAGCAGTTGCGGGAGTGCGGATGTGGTGGAACATCTGAACCTGCCATTTTTACAGGATAAACAGGATATAATGGGCTATCTGGACAAGCTGGGTTTTGCCTTCCTGTTTGCCCCGCACTTTCATCCCGCATTCGCCAATGTAGCTCCCATACGCAAGGAACTGGGCATACCCACCCTGTTCAACCTGCTGGGACCGCTTTTGAATCCGGCCCGTCCCAATCACCAGCTTTTGGGAGTGGGAGACAGGAAGTACCTATTGCTCATTGCCAACGTGCTCCATCTCCTGGATATCAAACACGCAGCCGTGGTCCACGGTGCCGGGGGATTCGACGAGATCACCCCCTGCGGCAGTTCCGAGATAGCATTTATCAGCAAACAAGGGATAGACCTGCAAAACATCCATCCGGGAGAGTTCGACATCCCGCTTTGCAACCCAGACGACTTGGCATTTCCGGATACCAAGGACTCCCTCGGCCTAATGGAATCGATCCTGCAGGGAAAAGGCCCTGAAGCGGTCAAGAACATGGTTGTACTCAACCTGGGGATGTCACTTTATCTCCTGGAGGAAGACCTGGATCTGAATACCGCAATGCAAATTGCCGGAAGGAAATTGCAACAGGGAATAGACATGGAGAAATTGCATGCTAGATAAATTCCTGAAAGCCAAGGAACAAGAAATACTCAGATTGCAGCAAAACAGAACTCCCGAGCACCATCTGAAAAGATTCAGGGATTCCAGGCCCGGATTCTCCAGGGCGCTTTTATCCGAGTCTCCTGGCGCAATAATAGCGGAATACAAGAGGGCTTCCCCTTCCAGGGGGGAGATCAACCTCTGTCTAAGCCCGGCGGAAGTGGGATCCATGTACCAACAGGGAGGGGCTTCCGCTATTTCCGTACTTACTGAGGAAAAATACTTCAAATCCAAACTGGATTACCTGTTTGATTTCCAGGAATCCGGACTACCTCTCCTGCGCAAGGATTTCATTTTCGACCGGCTGCAAATCCAGGAGACAGCTACTACCCCGGCTTCAGCCCTGCTGCTGATAACACGGCTTTTCAACCAGGCAGATGCCTTGGCGGATTGCGTGGATTACACCCAAGAATTGGGCATGGAACCGGTTGTCGAGGTTTTCGATCATCAGGACCTGGATATGGCCAGGAAATCCGGAGCACGGATCATCCAGGTAAACAACCGGGATCTGCAGACACTGGAGGTGGACCCAAACATATCCAGGACCTTGATCCATGACAAAGACAACGCAGAGACCTGGATTTGTGCCAGCGGCCTGAACAATGCGGAAGAAAAGGAAGTCATGGGTTCCCTTGGCTACGATGCCTGTCTAATCGGGACCTCAATTATGGCAAGTGAGGACCCGGTTCAAAAATTGCGGGAGTTCACCGGGAATAGTTATAAATTGTAAGTTGTAGGGTTTTACGGTTTTATGTTTTTAGAGTTTTAGGGGCTTTAAGATGGAAGATGTGGTTATGTGATTAAGTGGTTACCTAAGAATAAGACCCCAAGGTAGAATTAATAGATTTCACTCGCTAGTTCGTAGTCGAGATTGCCAAGGCTTTAAAGTGTTAGGTTAGGGTTTTAAATAATAGGATATCAATGTTTTTAATCCTGGAGGCAAATGGATGTTGATAAAAGTCTGCGGTCTAAGATTCAAAAAGGATATACAGGTATGTGAGGAAATCGGTGCGGATTTCCTGGGCTTTATTTTCCATCCCGCAAGTTCCAGATACGTGGAGCCGGAAACAGTATCCGCCTTGCCCCGGACCGGGGCCATGCGGGTTGGAGTCTTTGTGAGGCAGGACGTGCAGGAAGTCAAGGCGATCATGCAGCGGGCGGAATTGGACCTGGCACAACTGCACGGGGAATACAGTCCCCGGGACTGCTGGTATATAGGCAAAGAAAGGGCTATCAAGGTCTTTTGGCCGGACAGGTATACAGGGATAAACTCCTTTAACCGGGAATTAAAGCGCTACACCGAATACTGCCGCTATTTCCTGTTCGACGCCGGAACCCAGGGAGGAGGCCACGGCAAATCCATCCGGAACCATCTCTTGAGCGAAATGAGTTGCCACAATCCCTGGTTCCTGGCAGGCGGCCTTACTCCGGAAAGCCTTGCAAAACAGCTCAAACAATACAACCCAGATGGAATCGACTTGAATTCAGGGGTGGAAAAAGCCCCGGGTGACAAAGACGAAGACAAGCTCAGGGCAATCAAGGACTATATTTAATATAAAAAGTTTTTTTCTCGCTACTTCGTAGTCGAGATTGCCCATGCTTCGTTGTGCCTACTAGAACATGGGAGTTAACATATTTTAAGTTTAGCTGCTAATCTTACAAGCTGTTGAAAGTGGAAGTTGACATTTTTTACTTCCTTTTCAACTCTTTTCCTTCTTGCTTTCAGCTTTTAGCTTTGAGCTTATAACATACAACCAAAACACAAGGAGAGACACATGCTTACAGGTTATTTCGGGAATTACGGCGGGAGATTCGCTCCGGAGCTACTTATGCCGCCGCTTCTGGAACTACAGGAGGCAGTGGAAAACATACTTCCCGGATCCGAATTCCAAAGCGGGTTTCAGGATATCCTAAAAAATTACGTGGGACGGCCCACACCGCTTACTTATTGCGCCAACGCCTCCCGGGATCTGGGTTTCAACCTCTGGCTGAAAAGGGAGGATCTGGCACATACCGGTGCGCACAAGATCAACAACACCATAGGGCAGGCACTTTTGGCCAAGCACATGGACAAAAAATGCGTGCTTGCAGAAACCGGGGCCGGCCAACACGGAGTTGCAACCGCCACTGCGGCGGCACT
>CAJXKR010000098.1 GCA_913055815.1 uncultured Desulfohalobiaceae bacterium
GTTGTTTAGAAACGCGCCTATGTTCATATATTTCCCACATATCATAAAAAGTATATATATTAAATATAATATGTCAAACACAGCAAGCCAAGCCCAGCTATCGATGTGTAGCTTACCTCGCTCTCAATAAACCTAACCTTATTTCAAATATACTCGTATGTTCCATAATCTGTCCAGCACAAATACGCATTTGAGTACTTACTTCTGACTAGCACAGATTCGTTGGCTGAACTGCTAACATAAAAATCACAGGTTTTACCCGGTGAATTTTTGGGTTAGAGTTAACTATCTGGAAATCGGATTTTTTCTTTTAGAATTCGAAAGACTCCACGAAACATTGTTTTGGCTATGCCTTCAGAAATTTGGAGATAGGCCGCATCTGTGTCGGTCTTGGCAAGTAATTGTATTTGAGAATAGAGAGCACTCTTGATAAAACTCATGCATATGGATATTATATGCGCATAATCCTTGCGTACAAGGAGGTCATATGAAAGTAGTTAATTTTTATTGAATACAGAGTGACAGGCAACATAATATTCACATCAATTTCCTCATAGAATAAATCCCATCAACTCCACCAACAGGAGTAAATTTCCGTTCCGGCTTACACTTTAACAGGTGCTTGAATTGATCAAACATTGATTTCACAATCACGCTTGGTTCGGCGGTTTCATTTTCCGATGTAGACGAGGGAATGAGCCGTTGGCTATAATTAATTCCTGGGTAATTTGCCGAGTAATCATGTAATGTAACTTAGCAATTTTTGTGAAAATTACAACTAGTATTTGAAATTTTCACAAAAATTGCTAAGTAGTTGATAAATAGTTCAACAGCGTATTATCATACGGATTCTACGGAAAATGTAGTAGGTTTACCAAGAAAAAAGGGCAGAAAATCAAGATTTACGTCCTGCCTCAAGGTCTATACTCCTTTGGTATTCCCGCAGGCAGGTTTTCTCAATCTCCAGGAGTCCTCGCAAGGCCTGGTTGTAGTCTTGCGCTCCGGTGGTGAACACACCGTGTCCGTAGACTATCACCCCTTTGTCCTCCTCTATGGCTGGGGGGACGGTTCTGCAGAGTCCAAAGGGTCCGCTGCCAACCTCACCTGGGACTATGGGGAAACCGCATACATCCCTGTTTTCCCGGCACCTGCGGTGGCACTCTCCAGCCTGCTCGCAGTAGGTCTTTTTGTCGCAATCCATGGACATGATCACTGCGAACTTGGGATGCCCGTGCAGTACTGCCAGGTGTCCGGTCTTTTGCAGAATGTCCCGGTGGGCGCTCAGTTCGCTGGAGGCAGTCAGTCCGGCGCTGGAGGAGTTGTCCAGGGGACAGGGGTCGATATGCCCGGTCAACTCGTCCAGGGAACTGCTGGTCTGGGATATATACAGGCAATCCTCCAAGAGATAGGAAATATTGCCGAAAAAGGAATCCACCAGTTTGTATTGCACTACTTTTTTACCCGCCTCGTCCATGGCCCGGACTACTTCTCCCTTGTCCTTGAAAGGTCCGTGTTTTAATTCAACCTCCTCGATGTCAGGCAATGGGTCCAAGCGGGACAGTGCACTGGCGATTATCTCCCTTTGCATCGGATCGTCCCTGCCCAGCTTGTAGTCTTGCAGGTAATCGGAGAAGAATTTGACAAAACAGGCAAAACACACCGAGCTATAGTTGATATAGGTCTGTTCCGGGCTGACCCAGCCGTAGGTAAGTATACCCTGATTTTTTACTATGACCGCCTTTCTGGTCTTCAGGGCGTCTAGGAGCATCTCGGAATCCAGGTGCGGCACCACCGGGATATCGTGGATAAAGGTGCGGGTCTCGCAATCTTCGGGGGATACAGTGTTCCCTTCATTCTCGCTTAGATAGTCGATAATGGATCTATAGGGTTCCTTGGGGGGAGCAAAAAGCAGGGAATTGATGTTTATGCGGTCGAAGATTTTTGTAAACAACTCAGTATTTGCATCCCTCCTGTTCCAAACCAGGTCCGCGTCCAGGAAACCCAGAAGGGCTTGGCCGGGTTCGGTGAGATCCGCATCTTCCAGCTTGTGTATATATTTTTGGATTATTTCCTGCATCACCACAGCCCCAACCCTTGTGCTTTTTCCTGCTTGGGCAAACCATCTGAATCCAGGCCGCGGATGCGGTAGTAATTGTGCCTGGCTTCCAGGAATTTTTCCCTGTCCAGGGGTGGTATTTCCAGGTCCTGGAAACTGCCTCCGGACGTTATGAAAAAGCGCTCCGGCAAATCGTCGTCCCGGGCTGTGAAGCCGTTTTGGGAGTTCAGCATGCGTTCCCGGAAATAGATCTTTTCCCCGATAGACAACAGGTCCTGGGAAGAGTAATTGATACCGGTGACTGCGGTGAGCGCCTGGGCGTATTCCTCCAGGGTGGCGCTCAGGAAGGTGAATTTGCAGGCAGTCAGGGAATCCACTACTGCATGCATGTCCTCGGAGATCTTGATGATCCTGGCCTTGCCAGCGAAGCTGAACCTGTCGGTTACAACAGGTTTGCGCAGGATCTCGTGGGAAATGGGATAGGAGCGGAGGTGGCAAGCCCCCCGGGTGGAAGTTGCGTACGCCAGGGCCATGCCGTATGCCCCCCTGGGGTCGTAGGCCGCGAGTTCCTGGCCCTTTACCGTCATGGCAGCCTCGGGTCTGCCCATGGTTGCTGCATATTCCTCACTGCCACGGGACAGTTCCCTGCCTTCCCCGCGGTCAAAGGCAATCTCCTCTATAAGGGAGAGTATTTTCTCCGGTGTCAGGCTTTCTCCGGTTATCTCCGCATAACAGGCAAGCGTGGCCCCGGTGCTTATGGTGTCCAATCCGTATTCTGTACACAACCTGTTTGCTTCCACTACAGCCTCTTTGTCCTGATTGCCGATCAGGGCGCTGAAATGGGACATGGTCTCGAATTCAGGCATTGGCCTGTTGTCGCGTGCCTTGCGTTTGCACTGGATGTGGCATCCCGCGCAGCCAGCCTTTTTGGGATGATATCGGGTGTGGTAGGAGTTGGCGTTCATCTCCCCGGCCCGGACAAAACTGCTCTGCCGGAAATTGTCAGTGGGCATCATGCGCCTGCTGTCCATGAGATCAAACATTGCCCCTGTACCCAAGCTGCTGAAGCCCAACTCCCCGCTAAGTACCGGAGAGGCGGAAATCAACCTGCTTATATCCTCCCTGGCCTTTTCTAGTCCTTCCGGGTCGTATACCGGGGTTTTGCCTTTCCCTTGGACGGTGATAAACTTGAGGTTCTTGGCAGCGCAGACCAGACCCAGACCGTTCCTGCCTGCAAAGAAATGGGAATCCACAACTATATTGGCGAGCCTTGCCCCGTTTTCCGCAGCCGGACCCACAACCATGTGGGAAGAGTTTGATTTAAGTTGGTTTGAGGTTTGGCCCACGGTCTTTTCTCTGAGTTCCGGTGCAGGCAGAAATGAGCATTGGGAATTGCTTATTTCGATCCCGCAAAGTTCCCTGCTTTTACCTGTGATAACTATACCGTCCCAGCCAGCTTTCTTCAGGGAAGTGGCAAAGCTTCCCCCCACCGAGGAATCTGCCACGGTAGCGGTCAGGGGTGATCTGGACATAACGCACATCCTGCCTGAGGTAGGAGACCGGGTGTTTACCAGGGGACCGGTCATAAGGACGAGGGGCATATCCGGGTGGTCCCACTGCAAGGTCATCTTGTCCCTTAGCAGGTAGCCTGCCAGGCCTTTGCCGCCTATGCAACCGTGGTAGATATCTTCTGGCAGCTCGAGTGTGGAGGTTTTTTGTTTTTGCAAGTCAATACACAAGATTTTGCCGCACCATCCGTACATAAATTATATTACCTTGATTCCGGGATGTTCAAATATTGCCGGGGTTCAGTTTCAACAAACACAATCTTCAATAATCAACCACCTAAACCTGGGGTTTTAGTTGTTAATTTCCCAGTATATACAGATGTGCAGTTCAGTAAGGTGGTTGTTGTCCGGGATCTTGAGTTGTTAAGTTTTGAGAGCCACTGTAAAGAGGTTGGGATGGATAGTCAATATCCAGGATGATTTTCCAGTTTTCCGATATATTGTGATGATAACAAGAAAGGTATTTACTCTGATTTTTTTGAAGTTTATGGGAATCTAAATAAATAGCGGCGGCAGATCCGCAAATCTGCCGCCGCTATTTTATGTTTTGCTATGATCTCAAGTTGTTGTTATGCACCCTGCATCATGGCATCGATGTCTTCCTGCGCCTCTCCAATGGGTTTTATATTGAATTTTTCCACCAGCACGTTGGCTACATTCTCGGACAAAAAGCCCGGAAGCGTGGGACCGAGGCGTATGCCCTGGACTCCCAGAGAGAGCAGGGCCAGGAGTACGGCAACCGCTTTCTGTTCGTACCAGGCTATATCAAAGGAAATGGGCAGTTGGTTTATATCATCCAGGCCGAATGCCTCCTTCAACTTCAGGGCAATAACTGCCAGGGAGTAGGAGTCGTTGCACTGCCCGGCGTCCAGTATTCGCGGTATCCCGTCGATGTCGCCCAAGTCCAGCTTGTTGTAGCGGTACTTGGCGCAACCTGCTGTCAGGATAACCGTGTCCTGGGGAAGATTTTCCGCTACCTCGGTATAGTAGCTCCTGGTTTTGTGTCTTCCGTCACAACCCGCCATTACCACAAAGCGTTTGATGGCCCCGGATTTTACTGCCTCTACCACCTTGTCCGCCAGGGCCAGGACCTGGTTGTGGGCGAATCCACCCACTATCTCACCGGATTCAATCTCTTTAGGCGGGGAGCATTTTTTCGCCATTTCCACAACCGGGGAAAAATCCTTGCTTCCGCCTTCCGGCCTGTCCGCTATGTGTCCGGCACTGGGATAGTTGACCACACCGGTGGTAAACAGCCTGTCCAGGTAGGTGTTGTCCTTCTTGATCGGAACCAGGCAGTTGGTGGTCAGGACAAGGGGACCGTTGAAAGACTCGAACTCCTCATTTTGTTGCCACCAGGATCCGCCGTAGTTGCCTGCGAAATGCTCGTATTTCTTGAAGAACGGATAGTAGTTTGCTGGCAGCATTTCCCCGTGGGTGTAAACATCCACGCCTGTCCCCTCGGTCTGCTTGAGCAATTCTTCCATATCCTTCAAGTCGTGACCGCTGATCAGTATTCCGGGCCTGTTTCTCACCCCGATATTGACCTTGGTGATTTCGGGTTGGCCGTAGGCAGATGTGTTTGCCTCATCCAGTGCAGCCATGGTGTTGACCGAGGTGTCGCCAGCCTTCATAACCATAGCGATCATATCGTCCACTGAGAGATCCTTTGTAGTGGAAGCCAAAGCCTCCATGATAAAGCCGTAAATGTCGTCCTTTTCCTGTCCCAGGATTGCGGCGTGATCAGCATAGGCAGCGATTCCTTTGGAGCCGATGACCAAGAGTTCCCTTAGCGAGCGTGCATCTTCATTTTCGGTAGCAGTGATACGGACTTCGTCTGACTTGGCCTTGGCCAAAATTTCCTCCCTGTTGTTCGAATACCAGGTAGCGCAATCCGGCAGTGGTCCCTGCAGGGAGTCCCCGGCCTTTTGCTTTACTGTTTCCCTGACCTTTAGTGCTTCCTTGATCCAATCGATAATCACATCGTCGTCCCAGGCCACATTGGTAATAGTGGTAAACAGTGCCTTGCACACGAAGTGGCCGGCTTTCCTGTCCAGTTTACCCTGTTCCTTCAACTTTTCTCCATATACCGCAATTCCCTTGCATACATAGATGAGCAGGTCCTGCAGGTCCGCGGTCTCTTCTGGTTTCCCGCACATGCCCTTTACCGTGCATGCCTGATTCTTGGCTGTTTCCTGACATTGAAAACAAAACATAATTTACTCCTTTTTTAAATTTTAATTTGCACTTGCAATATGAAAGTGCACCTATTAGATGCGCCTGCAAAAAGTCTTTTGCAGGCAGTTTTAGAGTTTTAGGGTTTTCTCGCTACTTCGTAGTCGAGATTGCCAAAGTTTTAAGAAAAATCAAAGAGTTATAACTAGTGTATTGCAAAATTTAATAACTAAAGCTACTTTTTGCAGTAGCATCCTATTAGTAGTGTTGACTTTTCTTGATTTTAAAATACCTGTGAAGCAGGAAAAATTCTTTGACCCAGGTCAAAATTATCCACTTTTTGCAGTCTTGTTATATGGGCGGAGCAATAGTCACCAATACCCGCATGTCCTTGACAGCCCTGATCCCGTGGGGTTCGGAGATCTCGGATATCAGGACATCCCCGGTTTGGGCATTCAGTTTTGTATTGTCCTCTCCCAGGAATTCCCCTTCCCCTTCCAGGACGGTAATCGACAATTGCCCCTCCACATCGTGGGAGTGGATGGGAAGCTCCTGCCCGGCCTTGAAATTGAAGTTCAGTATCTTGAAATACGGAGAGTCGTGGACCAGGAATTTTTTCATGTTTTCTTCGCTGAAGCTGTTTTCCTCATAAAGATTTATTTTCCGCATATTGATGCCTCCTTGTATATGTGCCTGCAAAAGGATTTTTGCAGGTGGTTTAGGGTTTGTGTTGGATCTTGAGTTGTCGGGTTTAGTAGAGCCCGATCCTGTAAAGGATTTCTATCCTCCTGCTTGTATCGGCTAAAATCTTTCTGGTATGCTTGTGCTCATTATTAAAATAGTTTCATCTGCACATCTTGGGGTCAAGCCGTAAAATCTATACTAGTTGATTATAATCCAAATAAATTGATCTGGGTCAAATATTGAAGGATTTTTTTGATTGCAAAGAAGGCAAGGGGTGTATGTGCATCTCGCGGTGCCTGAAAAATGCAATGCCTGAGTTGCTGCGTGTGTTTGATTTTGTGTATAGATGGCTTGAATAAATGAATAAGACGTAGTATTTTATTAAAGAGTTCTTGAAGGGTATGAAATGATCTTCAAACAAGTGATCTTGAATTGACAAGGTTTGTTTGCAGGATGTTGCAATATATGCCCTTGGGAGTGATTGGGTATGGACAAGGATTTTGTTACCCGGATCAAGACCTTCAAACACCGGAAAAGGTTTCAAGTGAATAAATTGCCGTACTAAAAAGGTTTTTCATTAGTATACTTTGGCGATCTTGGAAAAATATCAACACAACTGTCGGGCTATTCCCGAAAAATTGAGGTGACTTATGGAACTTATGGATTTCAAGACATACCTGAATACAGCAGTGGAGTGGTTGTTGTCCAGCGGTATACAGATAGTTGTCATCCTGATACTTGCGTTTGCGGTTCTAAAGGTGGCAAAAAAAGTTATCAACCGTTTATTTGATCGGATCCAAAAAGACAAGGACGAGGAATACAACAAGAGAATGAATACATTGAAATCCATATTCTCGGTGTTGGCAACTATCCTGATTCTGGGGGTGGGCCTGATTCTCGTCCTCGGGGAAATGGGCATTCAATTGGGCCCAATCCTGGCTGCGGCCGGTATATTGGGCCTGGCTGTGGGCTTCGGTGCTCAGAATCTGGTCCAGGATGTGATTAGCGGTTTTTTTCTACTGCTGGAAGATCAGCTCCGGGTGGGGGATGTGGTTACTGTGGGGGAAAAAACAGGAATCGTGGAGCGCATTACCCTTAGATTGATAATTTTGAGGGATTTGGAAGGGAGTGTGCACTATGTTCGGAACGGCAAAATAGATATAGTTACCAACATGACCAAGGAAGAATCTTGTTATGTGCTGGAGATCGGAGTTGCCTACCGGGAAGATGTTGACGAGGTCATGGAAATAATCCGGCAAGTGGACAAGGAAATAAGATCCGAGTCCGAACTCAAGGAGGATATTTGGGAGCCGATTGAAATCATGGGCCTGGATAGGTTTGAAGATTCTGCAGTGGTGATCAAGTCTCGCATTAAAACAAAACCGATTATGCAGTGGGCAATTGGCAGGGAGTACAAACGAAGAATCAAAAAACGCTTTGACCAATTGGACATAGAGATACCATATCCTCATCAGACACTGTATTTCGGGGAGAACAAACAAGGTGAGGCCCCTGCCGCCCGGGTGAATATACAGGAAGAATCCGGATGGACTCCGGATAGATAAAGCATGCCGGAAGTATTGCCCTGATTCTCCAAGGGTGACTTCCCAAGCCCCATGTGGCAATAGCTGCTGCTTTGTCAAAAGAATATTTGATTTCCGGATGAGTTATGGATCCTCCTTTCTGTATTGTCAATCTTTACTTTTTACAAAAAAAGAATCTTTGCCAATTTGTGCCAAGGGGTTGAAAGTACGGATGTTGTTGATTGTTTGGATATAAACCGGTTGCAACAAGGAGGTGATATTATGACAAGCTGGGAAATAAACAATACAAGCATTGAAGTGCTGCAGGGAGATATTGCAAAACAGTCGGACATGGACGCCGTGGTCAATGCAGCCAATGCCCAGCTCCTCAAGGGCGGAGGAGTTGCCGGTGCCCTGCACAGGGCTGCCGGTCCGGGACTGGAAGAGGAATGTCGACCGCTTGCCCCCATATCTCCGGGAGAGGCGGTTATAACCAGGGCGCACAACCTGCCCAATAATTATGTGATTCATTGCTTGGGACCTGTTTACGGGCGGGACAAACCATCCGACACCCTGCTGGCCTCTTGTTATCGCAAAGCGCTCGAATTGGCTGAAGGACACGATATTAAATCCCTGGCTTTTCCAGCCATATCCTCCGGGGCTTTCGGCTATCCGCTGGAACAGGCCGCGGAAATAGCCATAAAAACTGTTCTTGAAGAATCTGCCGAGTTGTCCACTGTCAAGCAGGTTCGTTTCGTACTTTTCAGCGAAGGGGATCAAAAGGTATATGCACGGATACTGGAGGACCAGGCAGGCTAGCGTTGATGCTTGTCTGCAGGGATAAGGACACTGCAGCAGTAATTGGTTTCATAATGGGCAGTTAAAGGGTTACTGCTCTTCATGTGGATGGTATATCCGGGGCACCCTGCCGGGGATGGAGCTTACTATTTCGTAATGGATGGTGGAGCAGGCATCTGCGATTTCCTCCACTGGGAGAAGGTCTTCCCCTTGTTTGCCAAAGATGGTGACTTCTTCACCGGGCTGGATGCCCTGCAGGCCGCCTATATCAATCACGGTTTGGTCCATGCAGACCCTGCCCACCACTGGAGCCCGGCACCCCCTTATCAACATACAGCCCCTGGAGGACAGTATCCTGGGATACCCGTCCGCGTAGCCCGCAGATAATGTGGCCAACCTTGTAGGTGCCGGGGTTGTATAGGTGGATCCGTAACTTACCTTGAATCCCGCAGGAACGTCCTTTACTTGAATTATGCGGGTCTTGAAGGCCATTGCCGGTTTGAGATCGATAAGGGTATTGTTTTGGTGCGGGGACGGATAAAGACCGTAAAGCATGATGCCTGGCCTGACCATGCCCAGATGGGATTCAGGTATATCTATGGTAGCGGCACTGTTGGCAGCATGAAGAACAGGTATATTTATTTCCCGGAATTTGAGATCGGTTGCAAAGTGCAAAAAACGGTGCAGTTGTTCCAGGGTGTAGCTCTTGTCCGGATTGTCTGCCTGGGCAAAGTGGGTGAACATGCCTTTTATCTCCAGCCCGGGCAATGAGTCAATCTTGGCTATACTTTCCAGTACAGTGTGGTCGTAGGTTTGAGAGGATTTGTCCTCCGGGAGAGTATTCAGACCCAAACGCCCCATTCCGGTATCTATTTTTATGTGGGACTTGATCCTGGTCCCCAGGTATACCGCCTTCTTGGAAATCTTATAGGCAATATCCGGATCGTACACTGTCTGCATCAGGTCGTATTCTGCCAGTTTGGGGACGTCTTCCAGGGAGGTTTGACCGAAGATCAGAATAGGTGCCCGGATACCTGCCTGGCGAAGGCTGATAGCTTCCTGCAGTCTGGCTACGGCCAGGCAATCCGCTCCGTTGTTCAGCGCAGTTCTGGCGACTTGAATGTCCCCGTGCCCGTATGCATTGGCCTTTACAACTGCCATGAAGCTGGTGTCGTCCGGGATAAGACTTTTAACCTGCCTGCAATTGTGGGCTATGGCCCGGAGGTCTATATCCAGCCAGATTTGGTGCTGCATAGTCAGTTCGCTTTTACTTTGTGTCAGTTCACTGCTTCACCAAGCACTAATTAGTCTATTTGAATGTCCACGTGCAATTTGTCTCCCACCTTGCGCAGTCCTTTTTTGAGCTGATCATAGGAAAATTCTTCCGG
>CAJXKR010000099.1 GCA_913055815.1 uncultured Desulfohalobiaceae bacterium
GGTCTGGGCGGCAGGAGTGATGGCTATACCATGGAATCCGGATTCAATATCGCAGTCAGTTCCGAATGCATGGCCATACTTTCTATTGCTACTGATCTGGCTGATCTAAGGAAAAGGTTGAACAACATTACCGTTGCCTTTGATCTGAACGGTAAGCCGGTAACTACTGGAGATCTCCAGGTTGGCGGGGCGATGACCGCCTGGATGCGCAACACCATTAATCCGACCTTGATGTGCACTGCAGAGTATCAGCCATGCATGGTACACGCCGGACCTTTCGCCAATATTGCGGTGGGACAGTCTTCCATTATTTCCGACCGCATGGGACTGAAGATGTTCGACTACCATGTTACTGAAAGTGGATTTGCCGCGGATATCGGTTTCGAAAAATTCTGGAACGTAAAATGCCGCAACAGTGGACTCAAGCCGCACGTATCTGTTTTGACAGCCACGGTTCGAGCACTGAAGATGCACGGTGGAGGTCCGAAGGTTACTCCGGGCAGACCGCTTCCAGAAGAATATACTGAAGAAAATCTGGACTTGCTGGACAAGGGAATGGACAACCTGATCCACATGATCAACGTAGTCCGCAAATCCGGAATGAATCCTGTCGTTTGTGTAAACGCCTTCCCCACTGATACCCAGGCAGAAATCGACCTGATCAAAAAGCGGGCACAAGAAGCCGGAGCAAGATGTGCCGCTTCCACCCATTTCATGGACGGCGGAGACGGAGCACTCGAACTTGCGGACGCGGTAATCGATGCGTGTGAAGAAGACAATAATTTTGAATTTCTCTACTCCATGGACAAACCGCTCAGGGAACGCGTGGACATAATCGCCAGGGAAGTTTACGGTGGCGATGGTGCGGAATGGTCCCCGGAAGCGGAAAGAAAGGCCAAGATGTTGGAAGAGGATCCCCAATACAAGGACTACTCCACCATGATGGCCAAAACCCATCTCAGTCTCTCCCACGAGCCCACCTGGAAGGGCGTTCCCAAGGGTTGGAAACTCCCGGTAAGAGACGTATATATCTATTCCGGTGCGAAATTCCTGGTACCGGTTGCCGGAACTATTCCGTTCATGCCGGGAACAAGTTCCAATCCCGCCTTCACCAAGGTGGATGTGGATACAGATACCGGAAAAGTCAACGGGCTTTTCTAAATCCGGCCTGAAACTATTACAAGAAAAAAAGCCCGCTCCCTTGCGGGCTTTTTTTCTTGACAAAATAATGTATACAAACATTATAATTGCCGGATCAGACGGAGGTGAGTATTATGCAAACTATTATAGATTCACATGCGCATTGCGGAATTCAGGACAATTTTTTTCCGCAGTCCTTCGAGGATTATTTGCATCAGATACAAGGCAGCGATATTTCCGGGGTGGCAGTATTTTCTCCAGTAGAGGAAATTTACGACCGTTACGACCCCTTTTTCCAAGACAATGAAAACTGGAAGAAAAAGAGACGGCAATCAAACGAGTACGTCTTGTCCTTGAAGGGCCGGGAAATTCAAGTCTTTCCCTATTTCTTCATCTGGAACGATTTTGCCGTGGATCAGATCAGTTCCGATTTCTTGGGAATCAAGTGGCACAGGCATGCGGATGAACCGGAATACAATTACGATTCAGAGCAGTGCGCCCAGGCCATAGAATTTATCCGCAACCGGAACATGCCCGTGGTCCTGGAAGAGGAGCTTTCCAACACTATCCGCTTTATCAAGGAACTGGCAGTTGGGGCAAGGGTGATAATCCCCCATCTGGGAGCTCTAAACGGTGGTTACAGGTCTGTTAAGAACAGCGGACTATGGGAATTGGAAAATGTTTATACCGACACCAGTCTGGCCTCCAGGGAGACAATAGCGGATTATATAACTAACTATGGATGCGGCAGAATAATGTTCGGATCTGATTTTCCCTTTGGCCATCCCAAAAGGGAGTTGGAGAAATTGCGCGGCATGGAACTGTCCAAAGAGGACTTTCAATCCATCGCCGGCCAGAATATCCAGGATTTACTGCAGGAGGTAAGGACAAGATAGGAATGAACAACATACTAACTCCCCGGAGACTTGCGTCCCTCTTGAGTCCCTTGGTACGGATCTGGAGCCTGACCCTGCGCTACAAGAGAATAAACTACCAGGCGATAAAAGCTGTAAGGAGCAGGGAGCCGGTAATATTTGCACTTTGGCACGACGAGCTCTTTGCCCCCTGCTATCTGCACAGGGACGAAGGAGTGATCGCTGTGGTAAGCGCCAGCGATGACGGGGAATTGTTGGCCCGGGTCCTGGAGGGGCTGGGATACAACCTGGCCAGGGGATCCAGTAACAGGGAAGGGCTAAGGGCCCTTAGAAGTGCTTACAAGAGCATGCAATCCCTTAACAGGGATGCAGTCTTCACCATCGACGGACCCAAGGGTCCCAGGCACATAGCCAAGGAGGGCATATTTTATCTGGCATACAAGTCAGGTGCCCCAATAGTACCCACCAGGATAAAAATTTCACACAAAAAGCTTTTCCACAAGGCCTGGGACAATTTTCAACTTCCCCTGCCGGGTAGTTTGTGCACAATCATCTACGGAGATCCCTACAGGCTGGATTGCGAAAAATTGAACTCACAGGTGCTGGAAAAGGAACAAAGCATTCTGGAAGAAAAAATGGAGCAGGTATACAATCAGATATGAGTTTGTGTCCCGGGGATCCACAGTTCTTTTTATCAGTACAGGAGTGACGTCCCGGCAGTCTGTTGTTGCTCCCGGATTTGTTCCTCGATTCTGGACAATTCCTTTTTGGCCTGCTTTTTTTGACTCTCCTGTTGAGCCTCTTTTTGAACCTTTTGCAAGATATTTTTTGCAGTGAACAGTTGGCCCTGGCTTTTACATATCATGGCTGCCCTGTGCAGGGCAGTTAATGCCCACATGTGTTGCTGCGGATACTTCCAGGCAAGACGGAAATAATAGTCTTTTGCCTTTTGCGTGTTCCCCTTGTTTTTAGCACCTTCACCCAGCCAGAACAGAGTCTCCGCCTTTAACTCTTTTGAGAGTTTTTCCTTGTCTTCCCACAAATTGCGCAGAATATTTTGAGCCCATTCCCATTGGTCCAGTTTCTGCGATAACAGGGCCAGGTTTAGTTTTTTCTCCGCAGTAATCCCTTGGGGATCTATTTCCAAAAGTCTTTTATATATGTTCAAGGACTTTTTCCTGTGTCCCAGTTCCATTAGCAGTCCCGCCTTGGCATTCAAGTATTCGATCCTTGTATCCTGCAAACGGACAGAACCCTCTATTTCCTGCAGGTATTCCCAGGCCTTGTTTGTGTCATCGTTTTCATGCCCTCTTTTGGCAAGCCATATACAGGCCTTGTTTTTGGATGCAGACATGGGATAGAGCAGTGAAATGGTCTTGGCCAATTCCAGGGATTGTTTTTTGCTCCATTGGTACCTGTGAAGAGAATAATTGTATAGCAAATCGAGACTCTTTGCAGTTTGGGATTCGCTTTTTTTGAATTCCTTTACCCAGAACTGGGTATGCAAATCTGATGCAGAAGTGGAATACAGACTGTTTTTTAGGATAAGCGATAATTGGTTCAAATACGGGTAGTCCACCTTGTCCAGGAACCTTTCCTGAGAAAAAGAGGGGGAATAGCCCAGAATGTATCCGGCAAGATCAAGGCCCAGGCATTTGTCATTAGAGTCTATTTCATCCCAAAAATACTTTGCTTCTGGATAGTCTTCCGCCAGGACAGCATAGATAAAGGCATATTTTTTCAATGCATTCTCAATGTCTTGGTTTAGTAATGAAGAATTCAGTTCTGTTTTGATCTTTTCCAGGGCCTTGTCAGGATCCAGGGATTTTATTCTGGAATTAAAAGTCACCCAGGAAGAAGTATTGGGTTGATACAATGACCATATTTCCGGGGATTGTTTTTCAAGGATCGGCAATATGTATTCTTGGAATGCCCTGTATTTGGGATATTGTTCGTTTAAATCCTTGGGGGAGGATTTTGTGGGATTTTTCAATATCTCATGGTTAAAAACACTGGAAAGCGTCTTGCCCCACATGTGTTTGATTTCTTGTTGTTTCACTGTTTGCAGGATATCCTTGCCCTTGTTCATATTCCCAGTGGCTGTGGCAAGCAATGCCTGGACTGTCTTGTTCCTTGTGCCGGGAGAAATCTTTAGACCGGATCGTGAAGGATTTGATTCAGAAACGTTATCAGCTTTCTTGTTCAACAATACGCGATTGATATTCTGCCAGAAATCATCTTCAGGCCAGAGCTTTCTTGCCAATTTGGCTATTTGCAGCAAATCCTGTAATGAATTGCTGTCTGAAGCGTTTACTGCATAATCTTCCCAAAAATTTTTTTTCCAGACTGTTTTCCAATACCAACCAATATTTTGTTCATTTTGGAGTTTTTTGCGGTATTTTTCATTACTTATTAATTTCCCGGCAGATGCATAATTTTCAAGAGCAGGGTAGTGATTTCTGTTTTGCCTGTATATTCCGGCCATGAGAAACAACCTGTTCGCTTCCGAGGCATTGCCGGAAAATTTTCCGTTCTCTTGCAATACCTGAAGTGATTTTCCAGGCTGATTCATACGAAGCAAATAATTTGCCCTGGTAAGGACATTTTCCTCGCTAGGGGGTAGGGACCGGAGTTTGTTGTTCAGTACCTCCCAGGCATTATTTTTTTGTAGCCAGTTGATATAGGAAGATTGCTTTGTATTTCCGGCAATGCAGATATTAACACAAAAAAGTAGAAAGATAATTGTATAAAAGATTTTTTTTATAAACATAGCTAGGTCTCGATTTAAGGTTTGTATATTGAATTCAATAAAAAAGAAAATATTGTGAAATACCTATCAAAAAATTATTCAAAAGCCAAACATCGATTTTATCAAGCTTGCAAATCAACCCGGGATCATTAGTATAATGTTTTGCAAAAATAAACAAAAACAAATTATGTTGATCAAATTTAAACGTTTAACAAAAGTAAACTTTAAGTTTGTAAATATCTCTGGACATACGGCTATTCAGCACAAATCTCAGAACCAGTCCAGCAAAAGGGGCTTAAAGTAAACAGTGCTTTGTTATGGAATAAGTTAACATAGGTATTGCTTAACTAGATCAAAATTGCTCAAGATAGTGGCTTTCTGGTTTGAATCCCAGAGAGTGCTTAGATGATAGGCCCTGGGCTCCGGGTTTGTGATCACGCCTTTGTTTGTATTAAAGTTTACATAATTCTTCTTATGAGACAATTGTTTTAAAACTTAAGAATGGGGTTTAAAGATGGAAAGGCAAACCAGTTCAAGAATTGACTTCAATAGATAGCAGCAAAATCTCTGATAAAAAAATAAACAGGAAGGATATAAAACATGTTTGAATTATAGGTATATTGATACAACTACTTTGCATATGGAAGCAATCTACGGCTCCAAAACAGTAGTTATTAAAGGCAGACGAAAATTTGAATAATCATATTGTGGCTAGCCTCAAGGAGTTGGGTAAAATGTATTATATTAGCGACAAAATCTTATAGGATTTTTTGGACCCTACTTGTAAAGCTTATACCTATCCCTGTAGCTTCCTGACGCAATACTCCAGTCTCGCACCACGTATTTTGAATTTCAAAGATTCCTCAAGAATTGTCCTTTACTTTTACCTCTTTGGGAGGATCAAAAGTAAACAAATCCTCGGAAATATCCGGGCTTAGTTGGATATCCCGGAATGTAAGAGTGTTTTTGTTTTGCCAGAAATCCTTTATTTTTATCCTTCTTAAAAGTCCGGTTTCGGGTTCCACCCATAAATGGACCATGAGCATGTTGGGATCGTCTTGTTTGGGAATCAGTTTCAGTTTTATCCATCCCTGTTTTGACTTGTCCAATTTCTCTATATCAAAATCCTTTTTGATATTCACGTCTCCGGTAATAAACTCGATCATGGTCTTGGATTTGAATTTACCCTGCAGCGAAAATTTGTAAGCGGTTTTTTCCCCGGGTATGTACTGCCATACCGTACTATTATTTACCAGGAGCAGCCTCTCTTCCGGTTCCCGGGTGTACCATCGGACAGATGTCGGCTTTTGAAACACGATCTCCCCTTTCAGGGTCTTGGTATTGTCAGTAGCCTTCCTGTATCTTTTTTGGACAAAGGATGTCTTGAAACTGGAGATTTCTTTGTATTGGGACTGAATCTTGTCCGAGATCTCTTCAGCCTGGATGGGAAGGCAGAAAAAAAACAGCACTGACAGAGAGATTGCCACATAGATCAATTTGGATTGCATAAACACCTCTAAAAAAATTTCTACAGATTGATTTGAGTTTCGAACTTCGAACAGTATAGAAACCGGAATCAACTCAATATATCGGCAAACAGGTCAGACATGGAATAGATCTTTCCCGGGGATTTCTGATTTATCCATTTGGCTGCACGTACAGCTCCCTGGGCAAAAGTGTTCCTGGAATGCACCCTGTGGGTTACATCGATCCGTTCTCCCGGGCCGAAAAAGTGAACAGTGTGCTCTCCCACTACATCTCCGCCTCTCAGGGTCTGCACTCCGATTTCCTTCTGCGGGCGCTCCCCGATCATGCCTTCCCTGCTGTAACGCAGAAAATCATCTCCTTCCCATCCCCTGGATTGCCCCAGGACTTGTCCAAGTTTGACTGCGGTACCGCTGGGGGCATCCTTTTTGTACTTGTGGTGGATCTCCGAGACTTCCACATCATAGTCCGGGCCCAGTAATTCCGCCAACTTGGGCAAAAATTCCAGCAAGACATTTATACCTACTCCCATGTTAGGGGCCATGAATATGGGAAGATTCTTTGCTGCGTTGTTCAACTCTTCCTGCTGCTCTGAGCTGAAGCCAGTGGTCCCTATTACCATGGGATTACCCTTGGCTTTCGCTGCCTCCAGGTTTTGCATGGTAATATCAGGATTGGTAAAATCGATAATCACTGCTCCCGAAGTCTGGGTTACTACCTTCTGCACATCCTGTTCCTTGAGGCAATCCAGGTGCTCGAGCTCCTGCAGGCGTTCCGGATGTTCCAATACCGCTTTCAGGGATACTTCCGGGTCCTGCCTGGCAATTTCGGTGATTGCCGAACCCATCCTTCCTCTTGCTCCGGAGACTATAATCTCAGTAGTCATTTTACCCTCCTAGTAAATTTTTCGGTTTTAAACAGGCATAGCCTGCCTTTTTGTAGCTACCTGCAATCCAGCTTAAAGCTGGAGAAATTTCCCACGCTAAAACCATAACACCCTTTTTGAACTATCCGGAATTAACCTTTCTATATTCAGTTTTGTCCTAAAAAACCTGGATACTGCAGTGATTACGACATAGTTGATTTTCAATTTGGGAATTGGCTAGACCCTGAACGCAAACTGTGATTGGACGTAAACTTGTCCAGATACGAAGAGCAAAAGATTTTGAAACCGCAGTGTATATATTAATCCATAAGGATTTCAAAATCTTGCAGCGACAAAGTAGATGGATGAGTTTTCGTCCAAGCACTAGGATAGTAACTCCAGGAACTGTTCCTCGTCAATTATCTCCACTCCCAGTTCCCTGGCCTTGTTGTATTTACTCCCCGGATCCTCGCCTATCACTACGTAGTCCACGTTTTTGGATACTGCACTGACCACGTGGCCTCCTGCCTGCTCCACGCGTTCCTTGGCCCTGGAACGGGTCAAGTTTTGCAACCTGCCGGTAAAAATAAATTTTTTTTCTTTTAATGGCAAATCACTTTCAACTTCTTTTTGTACGTGTTCCGAGATCGGCCATAGGCCAACTTGCTTGAAGTCCTCCAAGAGCTCCCTGTTCCGGGGATTCTGGAAAAAGGACTGAATGGATTCAGCTATTTCCGGACCGATATCTTCTATCTGTTGCAGCCCTTCCTTGCTTGCCCTGCTCAATTCGTCCATGTCCCGGTAGTGCTTGGCGAGCAACTTGGAGGTCTCCTCCCCTATCAATCTTATCCCAAGGGCGGAGATGAACTTGTCCAGGGTTGCCCGGTTCTTGGCCTCCTCCAGTGCATTCAGCATATTGTCCGCCTGTTTGGGACCCATCCTTTCCAGGGGAAGCAGGTCCTCTTTTTGCAGCTTGAACAAATCCGCAGGAGATTGGACCATTCCCTTCTCCACCCAGGTCTCTATCCATTTATGGCCTATCCCGTCAATATCCAGTCCGGTTTTGGATACAAAATGGATCAGGCTCTGCAACAGTATTGCGGGGCAGGACAAATTCAGGCAGCGGTAGGCCGCCTCCCCTTGCAGCCTGGAAACTTTGCTTCCACAAACCGGGCAGTTTTCCGGGAAATAAAATTCCCTTTCCCGTCCGTCTCTTTTTTCCGGCAACGGGCGCACCACTTCCGGAATCACATCACCTGCCCTCTGCACGATCACCCGGTCCCCTATCTTGAGGTCCTTGGACCTGATTTCGTCCTCATTGTGCAATGTTGCCCTGGAGATGGTAACTCCGCCCACTGAAACAGGCTCCAATTTGGCCACCGGAGTCATGGTCCCTATTCGTCCTACCTGCACCTGGATATCCTGCAATACGGTCTCCACCTGCATGGACTCGAACTTTATCGCCAGGGCCCAGCGCGGTGCCCTGGCTGTACTACCCAGTCTGTTTTGCTGCTCCAGGCTGTTCACCTTGCTGACTACTCCATCTATTTCGTAGGGAAATTCCCTTCTTTTTTCCACCAGTTTTTGATAGTATTCTTCCACTTCTTTTGCATTCCGGCATAGACGCGAGTCCGGGTTCACAGATAGCCCCAGTTTTTCCAGCCCGCGTATTATCTCCGCCTGGGTGGTCCAGATATCTTCTGTTTCTCCGCCGGATACACTGCCGATACCGTATATTATGTACCTGAGGGGGCGCTGTGCTGTAATCTTGGGGTCCAATTGACGCAGGGAACCTGCAGCCGCATTCCTGGGATTGGCAAAGGGTTTCCTGTCTTGTTCCCTTTGCAATCTGTTCAGCTCCTCAAAGTGCTCTTCGTAAATCACCACTTCTCCCCTGACTTCCAGGTAAGCGGGCAGGAAATCGGTTTCAAAGAGCTGCAGCGGCATGTTCCTGACAGTACGCATGTTCGCGGTTACGTCCTCGCCTGTATAGCCGTCTCCCCTGGTTATAGCGGTTTGAAACACCCCGTTCTCAAAAATCGCCTCCACAGCCAGTCCGTCCAGTTTGGGATCCACCCAGAACTCTATCTCCTCGCCCGGGAGCATCTTGCGTATCCTCTGTACATAACTCTCCCATTCAGTAAGATCAAATGCATTGTCCAGGCTGGACATGGGCAGGGTGTGGCTTCTGTGCCTGAAGCTTTCCGATGGCTCCTTTCCTATCCTTTGTGTAGGGGAATTCTGGGACTGCATTTCCGGATACCTATCCTCAAGTTCCTGCAATTCCCGAAACATTCCGTCGAATTCAGAATCCGAGATAACCGGGCTGTCCAATACATAGTACCTGTAGTTGTGATACTCTATATCCCTGCGCAGCTTCTCCACCCTGTCGCGTATTTCCTGCGTTGCTTTCTGCATGCGCTATTTCCTCCGGGATACTTCCTTTTATTCCAAATTTACCAACACTTCCCGCATGGTGGCAATCTTGTCCCTGATTTCCGCAGCTTTCTCGAATTCCAGATCCTTGGCTGCCTGCCGCATCTCCTTCTCCAGTTTGGAGATCTTTTTGGCCACCACCTTGGGATCTTCACCGTAAATATTCTCTTCTTCCGCAACCTTGAAGGTCTCTTCCTTCTTCTCCTGCTCCCCAACTGCATACAATGGATTGGCCCAGCCCTTCTGGATAGTCTGGGGAACTATATCGTATTTCTCGTTGTGCTCCAGCTGCTTGGTGCGCCTTCTTTCTGTTTCGTCGATTGCTGAGCGCATACCTTGGGTGATCTTGTCCGCGTACATGATCACCCTACCCTGGACGTTCCTGGATGCCCTGCCTATGGTCTGGATCAGAGAGCGGGTGGAACGCAGGAATCCCTCCTTGTCAGCATCCAGTATGGCTACCAGGGAAACTTCCGGGAGGTCCAGCCCTTCCCTTAACAAATTTATCCCTACCAGTACATAAAATTCTCCTTCCCGCAGGGATTGGATCAAGGAAACCCTCTCCAGGGTATCTATGTCTGAATGCAG
>CAJXKR010000100.1 GCA_913055815.1 uncultured Desulfohalobiaceae bacterium
TCCCAGTCTGCTAGCATTTCCAGGGATTTCCTTGCTTCCCCTTCGGTCCGGCCCGCCATTTTCCCGTAAAACTCGCTGAGGTCTTTTTCGATCAGCCAAGCGGTATTAAAGACTGTCACATCCGGGATCATGGATTCGGCAACACCTTTCTGCAAAAATTCGGACTTGGCCCTGGCATCAAAATAATTATCCACCTCTGCCTCTATGCTGAACGAACTGGCAACATCGATCTCCTGGCCGTTTTTCAATCTCTGCAGTATCTGATTAATAAACTCGATATGCTTTTCCTCTTCTTGAACAAGTCTTTGGAAAGCACTAATGGCGGCCCCGAAACCCATCCTTTGCATAGAGACCTCAAAAAAGCTCTTGCCTGTATATTCCTGACCCAGTGCGAATTCAAATATCTTGATCAGTTCCTTGTCAGTAGTCATCTTCAAACTCCTTGTGTTTTGAAACAGTTTTATCCCAAATGGCCTATATGGCTATAAAGAAGGTGTCATATCAATCTTTATAATTCAAGATAAAAGTTTACCCGTAAATCCCGTCAACCGTGCTAATCCCAGTGCAGTCATCCAATTTTGACTTTTAATATTCAAAGAGATATTATATGGTTGATTTGAAGCAAGGAAAAATTACATGCAGAACCTCCAATATAGTGTCCGCTACAGCAAAAAAGCCAAAAGGATTTCACTCAGAATCGATCCGGTTAAAGGTCTTGAAATTGTCGGCCCACCAGGATTTGATACCAGCAAAATTCCATATATCCTGCAAGAAAAAAAGGATTGGTTACAAAGGCACCTGGAAGGTATCACCCGTGCGAACCAACGCACGGAATCGGCAAAAAAAATTCCCCACTACCTTCATTTGCAGGCCACAAGTGAACAGGTTGAAATCCGGATCCAAGACCAGCTATCAAAAAAGTATCATCTTTTCGACCCGCACTACCATATTTTGTATCTTTATCCCGAGCACAAGGAGCAGTCCCATATAGCAGCACTGATGAGGCAATGGCTAAAAAAAAGGGCAAAAACGGTTTTGCCGGGATGGTTGGAAGGCATCGCATACAGACATGGTTTAGACTACAAAAAGGTAAGTATAGGATTTCAAAAAACAAGATGGGCCAGTTGTTCCAACAAAAAAACAATAAGCCTAAATTCCAAGTTGCTTTTTCTTCCAGCATTCCTGGTGGAACACGTGTTTGTGCACGAACTTTGCCACACTCGCCATCCCAATCATTCGCAAGATTTCTGGGCACTTCTCAGGCACCTGCAACCTGAATACAGAATTTTTGAACACAAATTGAAAAATTACTGGCAACAAGTCGTGCCCCCTTTCCTGGAAATGTATTGACCGGGTTTCTATCTCAAGAACCTTATGCACAGGGGATAGCGGTAATCAATACCGTCATTTGCCTTCACAGCCGCTATTACGGTAAAAATTATGTGCACCGGTATTAATATTGCAAGCAACAGGAAACCGATGAGGATAAAGCTTAGCACCCAGGCAATAAGACCGTATATACTCATGGAAATCTGGAAATTGAGCGCTTCCTTGCCCTGTCTGTCAATAAAAGGGGACTCCTCCTTTTTCACCAGCCAAATAATCAACGGGGCCAGGATATTACCTATGGGAATACCGATATATACACACAGAGCGGAGATATTGCACACCATTCCCCAAGTCCTGTATGTTTTGGCTACCCTCATGTCATTGCCATCCCGTTCAATTTTCTCAAACTGATTTTCATTATCGCTCATACTCTACTCCAATAACTTTTAAAGTTTAAAACTGCCTTCGAAATACGTCTTTTTAACCGATTTTGCCTTGCTTTTAGCCCACTCTTCCAGCCCCATCTTCCGGATCAAACAGGAATTAAACACCTTGGTATTGTGAGGGACCACATCCGCCTTGTCTGCATAAGGATGCAGATTGTCGCAGGGAAACTCGTCGCACTGATAACAAAAATCCAGCCCTTTTTCACTTATGCATTTAAACACACTACAGGGCTCTAGCAATCCCACTGCCTCTATTGTACCTTCCTCATTCCTGCAACCACGGCATTGTGCCTTTTCTTCGGATATACCCAGATTGTGTGCGACCTTTTCCCTCAACCCCGGATTATCCAAGGCCTTGTAAAGGGGGCAGTTGAAACAATCCAACCCGCAGGGTGCAGTCATTTGCTTGTAATCCATATTTTTTCTCCAGCAATATTTCTTAATCTTAACAACCTTGAACTTAAAAGCTCATATAATCAACCTCCCGCCATTCCAGAACTAGGGCCCCCTGAAAAAGGCCCTCAAAGGTTTTCCCCACTTGCATTCCCGATAGTATCCGCTAACGAATCTGCTTAAAACCTTTCCACCTGGGCCAGCCCAACATGACTCCAGAACAGATTCACCTATTATCCCGGTGAAGTTTAAAAGCATAACAATTCCAGTGCGTCCCGGTCAATAGATCTTGTGAACTTATTTCCTGCATTTTTCCGGCCTGGAGATGATTTAAAAGGAAAAGAGAATAATAGTCCAGCTTCCGTCTGAACTGTAGGGTGATGTTAAGATTCAAGAGCTACCGGACAAACAAAATTGTTAATAAGAAAGCCACTTAACAGTATTCTGAATGTCCGGTGCCCTGTATTTAAATATTGGCAAGTCGCAGGCGTATCACGATCATCAAATAGGTAGGTAAAAAAAATTGCAGTAAAAACACATTTACCCATTCACTAGCTAATTAGTCCCTAGACACAAATTTTCCAATGCCAAGGTAGCTATCGACAATCTTGTAATGTAATTATAATAAGATACAATCCATGCCTGTTTAACAGTTTCCCTATTAGTCAATATCTGTGAGCGCAGCTTGCGGATAAAAGGCAACCTTGCTTTTACCCCCTTCTTGTTCACGCCTGAATACTCCCAAGCCTTCCAGATCAACAGAATCGCCATTTTGAATCCCCCTTGCTATCACAGCTTTCAAGGCATCAAAAATCATATAGGCTTCTTCCTCGTTTTGGAATTTGTCAGGAAAGGCATCTTTCAGGCTGTTTACCAAGGTCTTGGTATAACCGCTAGGTAATTTGTGCACCCTCTCCCGAATGACTTCGATATCCGGAGGAGTAATGCTGCAATTATTGTCTACACCGGAATAGCAGATTTCTTGGATGTCGATATTAGTCATGGTTAATTCTCCTTGTTAAATTGTTTTACAATACTCACCTTTTAGGCCCAATTTTATTGTTTAAAAATTAAAACTGGCTGTCAAGTACTTTTAGATAATTCGGCAAATGAAACTATCTCCATCTCGAACTTCGTCTGTTGGGATGTTATGTTGGGAGGGATGAATTGAGGTGGAGGTACTTGAATATTTTCAAAAACAAAAGTATTATTTTACAAAGGAAAAAATTGATCACCTATCTATCATTCAAAGGATCATTATTTCAATTATCAAACTGTATAAAGCAATTTGTCCAAGGGTTTAATATTAAATCTCGGACAATTTGGGGGTGATTATCAGAATCGCATCGGATTGGACTGGAGATTTTTATCGGTTTTAGCACCAAACGAAAAATACCATTTAAATGTTTCAAATTCCGGATCTTGGAACCTTTACTAGAAAGCCACGCCTTAGTATGATAAAAACAAGTTTTAATTTTTACTTAAAATCAGAAGCTTATTTTTAACTAGTGCTTTGTCACACATAATTTGTCGCTTTTACACTAATGTCATTCCGGCGAAGGCCGGAATCTAGAAAAACAGAAAAAAGACTGGATCCCGGATCAAAGCCTGCCCCGTACCCCGATACGGGGTCCGGGATGACAGAATTACAATTAACATTCTTATTCTGACCGACATTTAGAGTATGACAAGACACTAGTAGGATTCACTAAAATCTCCCAACTGGTAATTGCACCAGCCAAGGAACAAATCCAATCAAGGAAAATACAATGGAACTATCGCGCAGGAAAGCAATAAAAAGCATGGTAGCGGCTTCTATCGCGGGCATTTTTTTCGGAGATAGCTCCAGGGCTCAAGCTCGGGAAGACTCCCAGGAGAGCATGATAAACGTGATGCTTCCCCGTTCCTATTCCCCGCCCTTGTACGGGAAAAAATCCATAGATTACCAGTACAGATTGAAAATTGCCATTATGGATTATCTGCAGGACAACTATTCCCATAGCCACCTTCCTTTCTGGAAATGCAAATTGAAAGATATAGACATGGAAAAAAGGATGCTCAACATAATCCATTGGATAATACAGAGCCTGAAAAAACTGGAAAGCAATCAGTACAAACCGGATCCGGCCTGGATACTGGCACAGATAATGAAAGAGTCCTATTTTTACGAATTCGCCCTGTCCGGGGACTTTGCAGCAGGAATATGCCAGTTTATACCCTCGACAGCCAAATACAAGGACATGATTACACCGGATAACACTGACCTGAACAAAAGTTCCCTGCACAGACCGGATCTAGCGGATCAGTTGCAACGCTACCGCAATCTTTTGGGAAAGGTGGGGGAACTGGAGAGCCAGTACAGCCAATTGTTCGTCTACGACCGGGAATTTCTGTACAATTTACTCCAAGCAAAGGCACAAGGCAGGGATTTTCCTGCGGCAAAAGAATACATGCAGGTCCTGACCGAAGCAAAAGACTTGCGGGAAGAGATCAAACAGGCGAGAAAAAACTACAGGCAATTTCTTTTGGCCAACTACAAGGGCAAAAATATTTTCGACCCGGCAGATCGTCGCTTTTTTGAACAGTTCGATCAAAGGGTTTTGTACAAGGCTCCCATCTCTGCCATGGTCAACATGATGAGCAATAATCTGCGGGCCAGACACGGTAATATACTAACCGCCACTGCAGGATACAACGCAGGCTTGTCCAGGACATACAGCAGCAAGGGACAATATGAAAACTACGGCAAATTCCCGGCTATGCAGGAGACCACCACATATGTCAGCCGCATCCTAATAAACCATCACGAAATAGCCAAGAGGATGTGAACCTGCACAGGCGTACTTCAACCGAATTTGTGCCTCACTCCGAATCCGCCCCTGGGGAAACGCCACTCGATATTCAAGTGGGGACAGCCAATCCTACAGGTCCCGCATTCCAAGCATCCCTCGTAGTGCACCCCTATTCTGTCTCCTTCCAATTGATATACGTTTGCAGGGCAAATATACAGGCATTCCTGATTTTCACATTCCTGCAAACAGATATCCTGATTCAAGATCCTGATATGCGAATCCTCATCCACCTGATAACGGTTCAAAAACAACTTGTCCTCTACACTAACGCTCATTATTTCACACTCCTCCAGGCATCCCAGGCCAATTTGAACAGTTTCCACCTGGGGATTCTAGATTTGATTTCCTTCCAAATAGCCCGTTGTTTTGTCTTTTTGGGCACAGAATCCACACTCAGCATCTCCCTGGCTGCATACCCGCCAAGCTCTGGCAAAACATTGAATATTTCCGAGTGTTTCTGCATGAATTCCGGGAATTTTTTGTACTTTTTGAGATCCTTGAACACGAACGAGTCCCACAACTTATCCACGTAGGCACTCAAGCTATCTTCCCGATAGGAGCCCGACCTTCTGGATTCCAGAATGGTTTCAGCAGCCCTTTTTCCCGATATCATGGCCATGTTTGATCCTTCCCGGTGCAGGGCATTGAAAAGCATTCCGGAATCTCCGGCAATCAGGTAGCCATCCCCGTACAATTTGGGAATGTGCTTGAAACCGCCCTCGGGCAGCCAATGGGCCATATATTCCCATGAAGTGCCTCCTTGTATTAGCTTGGCCACCATGGGATGTTTCTTGAAATCCTCGATCAATTCGTACGGCTTCTTTTTGCTTTCCCTGAAATCCGCCACATTTGCCCCAATAACCAGGGATAGCGAGTCCTTGTTGGTATACAGGGCACCCACCCCGTTCATTCCGGCAGTCACAGAACCCAGGATCTCGATGGTCACCCCGTCGGACTCCTCCACGTTGAAGCGCTCGTTTATCAAATCCCTGGGGAGTTCGATAATTTCCTTTACCCCCAGGGCAACCTGTTCCGGCTCATTATCCGTACGAAAACCTGTCTTGGCGGCCAAAGGGGAATTTATACCATCCGCAAGCAGAACCACATCCGCTTCCAACTCCCCTTCCGGCCTATCGGTCTTTACTCCGCAGACTTTGCCGTTTTCATCCCGGTGCAGATCCTCCACCACTGTATTGGAAACTACCAACGCACCCTTTTCTTCCGCCTGCTTGGCAAACCAGCGATCAAACTTCGCCCTGCCAACGGTAAAAACATTGTACTTTCGCTTATCCTCGAACACTTCGTCCTTGTAGGACAGGCTGTAGCCTCCTTGATCTGACAAATACCAAATCCGGGAGTCAACTATGTTTCTCTCTATAGGTGCTTTCCTTTGTTCAAAGTCCGGGAGGATACTGGCCAGATCGTTTCCGTACAGGACCCCGCCGGATATATTCTTGGCTCCCGGGAACTCCCCCCTTTCCAGAACCAAGGTGTCCACACCGTTTTCCGCCAGGATGCAGGCCGCGGAGATCCCCGCTGGTCCCGCACCCACAATTACAACCTCGAATTTTCTGATCATACTATCCCCAGTAGTGTAGTTTTTTCCAATATAGAAAAAGTGTTAGAGTGTTCTCGCTACTTCGTAGACGAGATTGCCAGGGTGTTAAGGTTTTAGGTGTAAGAACAAGAATATTTCTCGCTACTACGTAGACGAGATTGCCCTCGCTATTACGTAGACGAGATTGCCCTCGCAACGAAGGTTTTCGTAGTCAAATTGCCCATGCTTATTTGTGCCAGCTACCGACTACCGACGCACTGACCACCGACTTCTGTCTTCCTTCTTACTTTCAGCTTTCAGCTTTCAGCTTGGAACTTTTGCTTTTCAGTTGCCGGATAAATTCCGGAACAACCTGAGAGTAATCCCCTACAATTCCCACGTCTGCCACTTGAAATATAGCTGCTTCCGGATTGGAATTTATAGCCACTATCTTTTCCGAACCCTGGATACCCACGCGGTGTTGAATAGCCCCGGAAACTCCGACACCGATATAGAGCTTGGGAGCAACAGTCTTGCCGGTTTGGCCCACTTGCCGTTCATAGGGCATAATCCCCAATTCCACTACCGGCCTGGAACAAGCCAGGGCTCCTCCCAAAAGTTCTGCCAACTCCTGCAACATGGACAGATTCTCAGAGTCGCAGGCACCTTTTCCCGCCACCACCAGGGCGGGATATTGGGCTATATCAATCTCACTTTCTGATACTTCGCTTACGGACTCCACCAATTCCGGGAGATCCCGGTCCGAAAGCTCCCAGTCGTACCCATGGACTGAACCCGTTCTTTCCGGGTCCCGGTCTCTGGCCCGCATTACCTTGGGACGAACGGTACTCATCTGGGGTCGGTGCTTTTCGCAGTAGATGGTAGCCATTATATTCCCCCCGAAGGTGGGTCTGGTCATAAGCAAAAGACCAGAGTGCGGGTCAATATCCAGTCCGGTACAATCTGCGGTAAGCCCGGTATTCAGCTTGGTGGCCACTATGCCGGCCAAGTCCCTGCCCAGATGTGTTGCCCCCATTAAAAGCACTTCCGGACTGACTTCCTCCGCCAGCCAGCTCAATGCTTCTCCAAAACTGCTGGAAAAATAATTCCCAAGCACCGGATGCTCTATCATATGAACCTGATCACATCCCCGGGTTATGGCTTGTTTAGCTACTTCCTGGCACTCTGTACCCAACACAAAGCCGATAACTTCGGTCTGTCTGGCTTCGGCCAATTCCCTCGCCTTTCCGATCAGCTCCCAGGCAACCTCGCTTCCTTCGCCTCCAGCGAGTTCAATAAACACCCCTATACCCCGATAACCGGGCACACTTTCAGCAGTTTCCTCCTTCCTTTCAGTTGGAGCTTTCTCCTGCTTTTCCTTCTTTTCAAAAGAGATTGCTTCCACCGGACATACATCATAACACTTGCCGCAACCAATACAGGTTTCCGGGTCGATCTCTGCAACTGTGTCCGAGTTTAGTTCTATAGCTCCCACCGGACATTCGGCAATGCAGATCTGGCAACCTATGCATTTTTCCGGGTTAATCTCGGCAATTTCTATTCCTTTGGAGTTCTTGGGCATATCTCTCTAGCTCTCCCATTTGTTCAAGAGTTTTTCTGCAAATCCATCATCAGACAAAAGAGTATCCAGGCAACCTGCTACTGCTGAAGAGGGATCTTTTTCCGCCGCAAATTTTGGTCCCGGTTCCTTGACCGGGGGAGAAAATATCGATTTTACCCAGGTGGGAGATCCATTCAAACCCAGGAATTCTTTGTCCGCGTTCATGGCCTCCCCGTCCCAAACCGGTATTTCCGCCTGCATGGAATCTATCATTCGGGGCAGTGTTGCGCGCCTGGGCTGGGAAATTTCCAGTTCCACGCTCAACAAGGCGGGCAGACTTGCTTTCACCCTTTCATACCCGTCCTGTAATTTTCTCTTTACTTGGATGCTTCCGGAGTCTGGATCCACCCAATCTACCTCCTGGCAGTAAGTCAACTGAGTGCAGTTCAACCTGGTAGCCACTCCGGGTCCGGTTTGAGCGGTATCTCCGTCTATGGCCTGTTTTCCGCACAACACCAGATCCACGGCTTGTTTTTCTCCCAGCTTTTGTATGGCCTTGAAAAGTGTATAGCTGGTAGCCAAGGTATCGGCACCGGCAAAGGCCCGATCGGATAAGAGATATACCTGATCCGCACCCAAGCTGAGTGCATCTCTCAAAATTGATTTGGCCTGCGGAGGTCCCATGGTCACAGCACTAACCAGACCGCCGTATTGCTCTTTCAATCTAACCGCTTGCTCCACTGCCGCCATATCATAGGGATTGATAATGGATTCCACCCCTGCCCGAAGCAAGGTGTTAGTTTCCGGATCGATTTTGACTTCAGCAGTATCAGGCACCTGCTTGAGGCAACATACTATGTGCATAATTCACCTTTGATAATGGAAAAAAAATTCTCTAGTTTCTTGGATTCACTAAAGCTCGGCAAATCGTTCATGGGTTCGATGTTCCCGGTTTCTTGGTTCAATCCGATCGACTTACGGCAAGATAAATAAATCAACCCCAGAACGATAAACGGTAAACCCGTAAACTGTTATTTTAGCTTAAAGACTCTTTAGTTGTGGCCGGATATCTACAAGTTGCAAATTAGCACCCGCACCTTTCTCCAGCCTATTTTTTTACAGGCCCGCCATCTCTTTTCGCCGTCCTGTATAATAAAAATTCTGTTGTCCAGGAGCGTTTGAATGGGTTCAAGCTGGCCCTGCTCCCTAAGACTGGAAATCAAGTCCTTCAGCTCCTCGATCTGGCATACACACCGAGGGTTTGGACAAATAGAGTCAATAAGCAAATCACATTCTTTTGTCATAACTTTTTTTGTTTTTTTCGGTTGGATTCAATTTTTACATTCTGAGCTAAACCCCAACCGAATCTAAAAGGTTAAGATTTACTGTCCAATCCTTGAAAAGGATTGGACAGTTTGCTTATTGGTTACAAAGACCGATCATTTTTTTAACGCGGTGAATCACTACCCCCAGAAGATTCCAGGGTACATTTGCTGAAATCTATGGGCTGGCGGCAAGAATAACATTTGTGCGGCTTGTCGAACTCGTCGGAAAAGATTTCGTTCTCCGCGCCACACTCCGGACAATTGCAAATAAATGAACTAAGGCTCTTGAAATCTTGAAATCCCGGACAATGCTGGGGGATGGATGTTTCTTCGGACATGGTGTTTCCTCCTTGATATTTTTGTCTCCAGTCATAACTTTTTATTCAAACTATTTAACTCCACTGCCCTAGCGCACCCAACCAAGCATGGGCAATCGCGTCCACGAAATAGCGAGAAAGATCTGTTAAGTCCTTGTTCCGTCGGACAAGATTTCCGTTGAGTCATTAAGCTGTTAGAAGCAATTAAGAAGTTATGAATCTTAATCCCTTTTTTCTTGCTCAAAAACAAGGCAGCTTATTAGCTTGGAAATCTCGACCACGAAGTGGCAAGAACAACTACTTTCATGTTAACTCCCATGCCCTGGCGGCCACAACGAATGATGGGCAATCTCGTCAACGAATACTTTCGTTGCGAGA
>CAJXKR010000101.1 GCA_913055815.1 uncultured Desulfohalobiaceae bacterium
AGGTTCTGCTTGAGCCTGGTAGCTATAGTGGATTTGCCCCTCGCTGGCAGGCCCACCATTACCAGATACATTTTTTTCTCTGTATTGGTATTTTTCATAAGCTATCCTAGATGATTTCCAAAGGAGTGAGTTGGGGCTTTTCTCCGAAGTGTAAGTGGTAGGAGGCCAAGTGGGCGTATCTGGCAGTTTTGCAACAGCCTGTTTCGCCAGTATTTACTCTGCAGGTTCTGGGGCAGACTTCACACGATGATAGGATTTGTAAAGCACTGTCTATTCTTTCTTGGGTTGTTTTTGTATCCACTTGAATATATAGGGGTTTCATTCTACCTTTTCAATCTTTTTGGGACTTGGATTCTCTCCATTGTTTTATCTCGGAGAGTACTTGCTGGACTTCCTGATTATCAGGATCCAGGGCAACCGCTTTTTCTGCAGTGCTTTGTGCTTCCTCCGGTTTTTCCCACTCCCAGTACATACGGGCCATGTTCATATAAATATTCGGATGTTCACCAAATTTTTTTAAGGCCTGTTGAAAGATATTCTCAGCTTTTTCGTATTCCTTTAGTTTCCGCAGTGAATTTATTGCTGTTCTGTAGGACTTGATATTGTTGGGATCCTTGTTCAATGCCTTTTTTATATAGGTCAAGGCTTCCCTGTACATGTTGGCTTGATAGTAAGTGTTTGCTATGTGAGAGTACATGTCGGCTGTATCACCGTACTCTTCGAGAAGCTTCTTGGCGTGGGAAGAAGCGTGCATCTTTTTGCCGGACATGAGCTGGGATTGCATCTTTTCCAGCAACTTGTTCTTTTGGACTTCAAGGTCTTGTTCCTGATTTTCAGAGGACTCCTTTTGCAAGTTTTCAGCTACGCAGCGAATTATTCCCACCAGATCATTGTAAAGTTTTTTTTCCTGCCCTCTTGTGTATTCAAAATCAGACGGAATATATGATTGCAGTATTTGAATTTGGCAAATTATTTGGACTACTTCTACAATAAGATACTCTATTTCTATCTTGTCCTTGCCGAACAACTTGTTTTGCATGTAAAGTTTCAGGGCTTCGCAAATAGATGAAATTCCTTTTAGTGGTTCCTGCTTATTCAAGTAGGATTTACCGCGGCCCAAATTGTCCTTGATCTCTCTAATTGCCTGGGAGTTGGAATTCATAATATGTCCGTGAGAATAATTTTATTGAAAATGTTATTATAACCTACTTAGATTTCCAACAATTGTCAAGCAAGAGCACCTGATGGTTCAGGTTGATTATAAATCCGGAGTTAACCTACTGTGTAAACTCTATATTCAGTAGGTTCTTTCAGCAGGGAATCTATTTGTTCCTGGAGTTGCTTTCGCTCCAGGCTATTATACCATTCATTCCAATTTTCGGCTGTCTGCCAAGTACTTATCACCAGGTATTCTTCCGGGTCCTGGATACTTCGCAAGGTCTCTCCTGAAATGTATCCGGTCTGGGCCGTGGCCGTTTTTCGTAATTGAACGAGCAGGGGAAGCAATTCTTCTTGTTTTTCAGCAGGAATTTTTCTTTTGATCAGTATTTTTACTGTCATGGGTCACTCCTTTGTTTTTATTATCATTTCCATATTACTACTGCTTGCTAAAAAATACAAGAGGTGGATAAAAAAAACCGGACTCCAGTAAACTGAAGTCCGGTTAAAATTGGGCAATATTAATCTATATGTACTAGCAGCTACTACAGGAAGAGCAACCTTGATCATTGGCTCCAGCATTCAAGTTCGAAGAGATCTGGAACCCGAATTGACTACCGTCAATTTCCACCTGTCCAGCTGTTTGCATTAAACTCTTTTCCATTATAAATGTATATCCGTTACTATTGATAACTTCGTCGGTTTCTTTTTGCTCGTCCAGAGCAAGACCCAATTGAGGACCGCCTCAGCCAGCTGCAAGATATACTCGGATCAAAGGAATTTCAGACTTGTTGGCAAAGTGTTGGTCCAGGAGCTCTTTGGCCCCGTCAGTCAAATTTAACATAAATTTTCCTCCTTAATTGTGTATACAAAAGTATTTTCTTAGAATTTGTACTTAAATTTCTGCATAATTTTAAGTATCTCCTGATGTAACAACACTAGTCCCGAACAGGTTTGTTTGGTTATTTGTCGCATCAGAATTAATAATATAAGACATATACCGGGATCAGTCAATCTTATTTAATGATTTATTTATTCCAATGTTTTTTGTATTAATGTCAACATCGTATACCAATACTTGTACCCCGTTATTTTTTGCCTGCGCCAAGTATTGGGAGTATTGGGGATCGATTTGTGCCGCGGGTTTGAAATATTGTGCGTCGTTGCGTTGAACCAGAAAAAGTACTGCACTGGTATAACCGGAATACCTTAGTTCGGATAGTTTTTTTAAATGCTTTTGTCCTCTGGATGTGACTGCGTCTGGAAAGTATGCTATTTGGTTTTCAACAAGGGTACAGTTCTTTACTTCCAAAAACAGGGAAGCATGGCTCGGGCTGTAGAGCACGAAATCGATTCTGGTCTTATCCCCGGTCTTGACCTCCGGAGTTAACTTGTCATAATTTTTGAATTCTGGTATTGTCCCAAGTTCAAACCCCTCTTGCACGATTTTGTTGGTTAATTGGGTGTTGATCCCGACAAGCGAATCCGGTGTTTGGGTGATTTCCCAGGTATATTTCAATTTTCGGCTTTGCTTGGGATGATGGGAAAGATATACAGTGCTGCCCGGATCGCTGCATCCGGACATGCTCCCTGTATTCGGGCAATATGCTGTTACAGTTTGAGCGGATTCGAGTTGGACTTCAGCCAAGAATCTTTTATAGCGGCGGATCAATTTTCCTTTGTATAGCCTTGGTAGTTGCATCGAAGCCTGCTGGGGATTTTTATTATTGTAACCATTCGATCACGGGTTTGTTGGATTCGAAGACTTGAACCCTTGGGCCGACCCAGTGAAGGTTTTTGATTATGTTGTAAGCCTTGTAAGTCGGATCTTGTATTATAATTTTGTCTGTTAAGCAATATGTTAATTTGAAGTTAAAAACCTTGTGAACCAATAACAGAGAGCTGTTTTTTTGCTCTTAGACCTGCAGAAAAGGACTTTTTTTATGTCTGAACAATCCCTTATCTTTAATCAACAACAAATTGGTTGGTGCATAGAACGGCTTGGGCTGG
Organism: uncultured Desulfohalobiaceae bacterium; assembly: GCA_913055815.1. GTDB lineage: Bacteria > Desulfobacterota > Desulfovibrionia > Desulfovibrionales > Desulfothermaceae > CAJXKR01. The sequence goes on from CAJXKR010000101.1 coordinate 3,169, forward strand.
AAATCCGTGAATCCCACGGAGACACTGAAAATTTGGTTTTGATCGGAATACAGAGAAGAGGAGTTCAACTCGGGGAGAGGATTACAGACTTGTTGACCCAAAAATCCGGAAAAGAAATTCCACACGGCAAGCTGGATATCAATTTGTATCGGGATGACTGGACCTCCCTGGAAAATCAGCCCAGAATCAACAGTACGGAAATACCTTTTGAGGTGAGTGGCAGGAATATTCTATTGGTTGACGATGTCTTGTTTACCGGTAGAACTGTTAGGTCCGCCCTGGAAGCCATTATAGACTTTGGCCGTCCGAATAAAGTGGAACTGTTGGTGCTTTTGGATCGGGGCAACAGGGAATTGCCGATCCAGGCGGATTACATAGGCAAGAACCTGTCTACTTCCCCCCATGAACACGTAGATGTCAATCTGAAAGAATTGGACGGGGTGGATCAGGTGTTATTACAAAAGCACTAATCCAGCACCCTGTAAAGAGTTGAAAACATCTTTCCGGCAAGGATTTGTGCTGAAGAGGTCTAGTTGCAGAATCAGTTTCCCTCCGGAATGTAACAGTTTCCGGAGGGAAACTGATTAAGATTTTTGCCCCACTATTTCGTCTACTTTTTCTCCGGAGATTTCTTCTTCTTCCACCAGGATTTCTGCCAGAGCTTTCAGGGCATCCCTGTGTTCATTCAATATGTTATAGGCACGGCTGTAAGCCTGCTTTAAAATGGATTCAACGGCTTCATCCACCAATTGATTGGTCTTTTCGCTGTATTCCTTCTTCTGGGCCAGTTCTTCACCCAAAAACACCTCCCCTTGACCACCTGCCGGAGCCATGTGTTCGAATTCCTCACTCATTCCCCATTCCAGGACCATTTTTCTGGCCAGTTTGGTTGCTTCTTGCAAATCATTGCCAGCACCACTGGTGGCAGTATTGAATATAAGGGTTTCCGCACTTCGCCCCCCGAGCATTATGGCCAAGCGTTCCTGCATATACTCCCTTTTGTAAATATACCTTTCCTGTTCAGGGAATTGTTGAGTCGCACCCATGGCCATGGTACGAGGTATGATCGAGACCTTATGGATGGGATCTGCATGGGGCAAGATATTGCCCACTATGGCATGCCCTGCCTCGTGATAAGCTATGAGCCTTTTTTCGTCCTCGGTTAATGCCAGTCCGTGTCTCTCCAGCCCCATTAGTATCTTGTCCCTTGCTTGTTCTATCTCCTGGTAGCTTATTGCTTGTTTGTTGTTTCTGGCCACTAGAAGTGTTGCTTCGTTCAACAGATTTCGCAGGTCCGCTCCGCTGAATCCCGGGGTCCCCCTGGCTATTTCTTCCAATTTTACGTCCTCGTCCAGATTCTTGTTTTGGGCGTATATTTGTAGGATATGCTCTCTGTCCTTTTTGCTGGGCAAGTCCACGGTAACTTGTCTGTCAAAACGTCCCGGGCGGGAAAGTGCCGGATCGAGGACATCCGGCCTGTTGGTGGCGGTCATGACGATAACGTTTTCCTTGGATTCAAAACCGTCCAGTTCCGAGAGTAACTGGTTCAGGGTCTGTTCCCTTTCATCGTGTCCTCCTCCCAGGCCTGCGCCTCTCCTTCTGCCAATAGCATCCAGCTCGTCAATAAATATAATGCAGGGGGCCTCGTTCTTGGCATCTGCAAACAGGTTGCGCACCCGTTTTGCTCCCACCCCTACAAACATTTCCATAAAATCCGAGCCGGTAATGGAAAAAAAGGGTACATCCGCTTCACCTGCAACCGCTCTGGCCAAAAGGGTTTTACCGGTCCCGGGCGGACCCACCAGCATCAGTCCTTTGGGGACCTCTCCTCCGATCTGGAAAATATCCTCCGGATTCTTGAGGAAGGAAACAATTTCCTGCAGTTCTGTTTTTGCGCTCTCCGCTCCCGCGACATCGTCGAATTTTGTGGCTTCTTCACTGCGGGAGTACAATTTGGCCTGGTTCTTGCCAATGGAGAAAATACCCCCGCCTTGTCCCTGGGATCTCTTGTATTGAAAAAATATCAGTCCCGCTATGAGCAGCAGAGGCAAAAAGGCTATCAAAGTGTAGGCAAAAGAATTGTCAGGTTTAGGTTCTGTATTTACGGTTACATCCTTTTCATTGAGAAGTGTTAGCAGTTTTTCATCCCCGAATGATGGTACGTGGGTAATAAAATCCCGGAACTGAATTTGGTTGTCCTTCGTGATCCGTATATTAGAAGGGGATTTCAAGCTTCCGGTGACTTCCAATCCTTTTAAAGTGACTTCCTCTACATTGTCTTTCTGCAGTTCGGACTTGAACTTGGTATAACTGATTTCAGTATAGTTGAGGCCTGTAAAATAGTAGCTCCAGATAAAAAGAGTGACAATGATAAGGATGATAATCCAAAATTTATTTTGTTTTACAAAAGGAGTTTGGTTTTGGGTCTCTTTTGGGTTTTCTTCCGTATTTTTGGAACTTGTCAATTTTTTCTCCTTGTAGATTATCGAATGTTATTACATCTAAAGCTGTAGAAGGTTTTCAATAAAAGCGCATAATAGATTAAATTTCGTGGGCTAGTCAAATTAAATTTTGTTCCGGGATTGGAACTGAAGTTTTCCCCCCGGGTAAGACCCGGGGGGAAACAAGGGAGGGTGTCTTGATAAATATCGAGTTGCTTGATCAAGTGCCCAGGATCTGTTGCGCCAATTTCTTTCCTGTCCGGGTAAAGATGGAATTGTCTATTCTGTCTTGCAGAGTGCTTGGCTCCAAATTGCCCTCCTGCTTTTGTTCTTCCAGATTGGTGATTTGATCCGCATCAAACACGACCTTGAAATTCAAGTCTTCATTGTTCCCGGGAGAGTGGTGGTGATCTATTATTTCGCAAACCCTGGTGATCAAGTCTTCTTTTGCACCCAGGTCTTCCAGGATTGCGCGGGCAACCGGCGGACCTTCCTGGTGCTGGTATTTAAAGGCGCTGCTGTTGTGTTTTCTTTCAGCCTCCGGAATGCCTATGTCATGTAGGTAGGCGGAGATTAATACAACCGCCATGTCCCCGCCTTCTTCCTTGCCAATTTTTTCAGCGTAATAAGCTACCTTGTTTGCGTGTTGGATCCGTTTCTTGTCTCCCTGGAAGTATCTTTTCATTTGTATGGCAACGCGGTCCTTAAGCAACTCTTCCTGTTTAGCCACTACTTCCGGTGGCAAAGAGCCCAGACATTGCTCCGCGAATTGGCAATAGGCAGCACAGCCAAAGTCCATGTGCGGATTTACGAATCTGTGTCCGCATGTGGGGCATTTGCGGGAAGTGTCGTCTTTGAAGAATTCTACCTGGTTATCGCAATTGGGGCATTTGACTTCGAATATAGCTCCCTGTTTCCAGTATCTGCTATCTTGTCCCGGGCATTGCATATGTTTTCTCCCTGCTGATTTTTTAAAGTTGTTCTTTAGCACTACAGCGAAACATGAAGCCTTGCCGGGTGGCCAGTTTTGCTCTCCAGCCCTTAATAAGAGGGCTGGATATGCAAGTCGCACAGTGGACAACCCGGCTGCGGCTTAAACAGACTCAAGTTATCTCAGAAGCTTGATATAAAATTTTCGCAGTATTGTTAGACAAAATTTGCCCTTTTTCTAAAATTGTTTTAAGATTTTGTAAGGATTCGATAAATAGAGCATATATAATCAGTTTGAAATAATCTTTGAGCTAAGTCAAATTCAAGGGGGGATTTTGAAATCTTGCAAAAAGTACAGGGAAGTTTATGGATAGACAGAAAAGATTGAAAATGTTCCGGGATGTAGATATTTATCCTGTCACCTGCGAAAAATTGTCAGAGGGTAGGGACAATATCAAGGTATTGGAGGATGTACTTGCAGGTGGGGCCAAAATTGTTCAGCTAAGGGAAAAGGACTGGTCCAAAAAACACCTTTACGAAGTGGCCCTGGAGTTCAAGAGGAGAACCCAAAACCACAGTGCCCTGCTCATAGTTAACGATCATGTGGATGTAGCCCTGGCTGCAGGAGCTGACGGAGTGCATTTGGGCAGGAGCGATCTACCCTTGCCGGCTGCCAGGAGAATAGCACCTGAACTTATTTTGGGGGCTTCCAGTCACAGTTTGGATCAGGCCATGGAAGCCCAAAAATCCGGAGCGGATTATGTGAACATCGGTCCGTTGTTTTCCACCCAAACCAAGGAAGAGAATAACCCGCTGGGAGTGGAGGCTATAAACACCATAACTCCCGGATTGGATATACCTTTTACTGTAATGGGAGGGATAAAAATGGAGAACATCTCCCGGGTACTTGAAGCCGGGGCCGGAAAAATAGCCATGGTCTCTGGAATTATCAAGGCCCCGGATATTAAAGAAAGAGTCAGGGAGTTGAGGGAGATGATCTTGCAATATAAGCAGTAACTGCAATGAAAAAAACTTGAATCGTAAACTTATGGTTGGTAGAAACCGTATTCTTTGGCGTTGACATTATTCCTTTTTTCCTCCCTGAGTGTCGATGTGGGTGTGGCTCCGTAGTCGTGTCCAGGAAAAATCATTGTTTCTTCTGGGAGTTTCATTAGTTCTCTAATGGATGCCCCCAAGCTGTTCCTGTTGCTGTATGGGAGGTCCGTCCTTCCGCTGTCTCCAACAAAAAGGGTGTCTCCGGTAAAAAGCCTGCCATCTCCGTAGAAACATACCCCGCCGGGTGTGTGCCCCGGGGTGTGCAATACCTGCAAATTTATTTCCTCCCCGCACTGTATAGTATCACCTGATTTGAGCACAATATCCACAGGGGCTTGGTAGTAAGGTATGTCATCCATGTGCATAGTTATATATGCATTCGTGGATTCTTTAACATCCTGGTTGCATTGGGTGTGATCAAAATGGAAATGGGTGTTTAGTATATACTCTATATCCAGTCCCGGGTTTTGTATTTCTGAGAGGATTTGTTCAGGATCGTCGCCCGGATCTATTACCACACCTTTACCTGTTTGTTCACAACCCAGTATGTAACAAAGATTTTCCATCATGCCGACTTTTAATTGCTTGACTATCATGTTTTCCTCTTTTGTCCGGCTAACATCACTTCATCCATGAAAAAGGGCTCAACTTGTAGAACAATCAGGCTATTGGTTCTTTATTACCATCAGTATAGGTATGGCTACCTTTCCTTTTGATGCCAGCAATGGTGATGGTCTTGTCAATTACGCGGACAAGGCCATGTATAGATCCAAGGAAGCAGGGCGCAATCGAGTAACTGTGTTTTGATGATAAAAAAATGCTAGAAAGTGATTGGACGTAAATTCACTCATCTACTTTTTCGCTTTCAACCCTCGCTGCTTTGTAGCCGAGATTGCCTTCGCTCCTTGTGTATGGGCAAGTTTACGTCCAATCACAGTTTTCGGTCAGGCACTATATAAGTTGTTTTTGTTTTAATACTTGTTTCAACTTGGATTCGTTTTCCGGTTGCATATTTACCAGGGGCAGCCTGAGTTCCAGGTCCATTCTCCCCATTATGGAGAGGGCAGTCTTTACAGGTATGGGATTGGTTTCGAAAAACATGGCCCTGCACAAGGGAGCTAAGTCAAAGTGTAAATCCAGGGCCTTGTCAACGTCCTTGGAGAGGTATGCTGAGCAAAGTCCTGCCATTTTTGAAGGCGCAATGTTGCTTACCACGGAGATAACGCCTTTACCACCCTGGGACATCAGGGGAAGAACTATAAAGTCTTCTCCTGCTAGCACGCTAAAGTCCCTGCCACAGTATTCAACAGCCTGGGAGACCTGGCTGATGTTACCGCTGGCTTCTTTTACTCCCACAACTTCCGGTATCTCTTTTTTTATCTCTGCCAGGGTTTCAGGCAATAGATTGACTCCGGTTCTGCCCGGAACATTGTAGACCACTGTAGGAAGGGGGGCTTCCCTGGCAATAGCTTTGAAATGAGCTTTCAGACCTGCCTGGGTTGGTTTGTTGTAATAAGGGGTTATTGATAGGGCCCCGTCAACTCCTGCTTCTTTTGCAAAGCGGGTAAGGGCAATGGCTTCACTGGTATTGTTGGAACCTGTACCTGCCAAGATCGGCACCCTGCCATTGTTTTGGTCAATACATATCTTGATCGCCTGCTTGTGTTCTTCGTGGGACATGGTTGCGGATTCACCGGTTGTTCCGCACGGTACCAGCCCATATATTCCCTGGTTGATTTGCCATTCGATGTGTTCCCTGAATTTCTCTTCATCTATTTGATTATCCTTAAAAGGTGTTACAAGAGCAGTATAGGCGCCCTTAAATTCCATGTTTGCCTCCTTGAATCTTTTATCTAAGATTTTTTTTGCCTGTATAATATGGGATCCCAGGGTTATGGTTTACAGTTAGATATAAAGTCAAAGACCTATTGCCCCGGGATTCAATTCCCCCTTGTATATCCAATTCGCCATGCCTTGCAAGTAGACAAAGTCGTTTTGCAAGATTATCTTTAATTCTTCCCCTCCGGAAGTGGTGATTCTTGTCTCTTTGTCACACAGTCCCAATTTGTGGGCGATAAAAGCTGAAGCACCCGCACCTGTTCCACAGGCAAATGTTTCATCTTCCACCCCTCTTTCATAGGTACGTACATAGAGGTGACCAAAATCCAGCTTTTGTATAATGTTCACGTTGGCTCCCTGGGGATTAAAATAGGAGTGATATCTTATTTCCGGTCCCAAGTGCTTGATATTTTCTTTATTTGCGTCTTCGGAGATTAATACAGCGTGAGGAACCCCGGTATTTACGTGGTGGATCTCAATTGAGGAACCGTCGCTCAATGTCAGATCCACAAAGTTATTGAGGTCAAAGGGTTGGGTCAGTTGGACCTTGACTTCAGATTTTTCGAACACAACTTCCGCCCTTACCGCACCTGCATCTGTGCCCATTGCAAGCTTGAGGGGTGCCAGATTCAGTGAATAGGCCAAGGCTGCGGCACATCTGGAGCCGTTTCCGCACATTTCCGCAC
>CAJXKR010000102.1 GCA_913055815.1 uncultured Desulfohalobiaceae bacterium
CTGATTCTTACCCAATCAGTGGATACGGTGATTTGTAATGCAATTGAAAATGAGTATTATCAATATCTGGTATGGAAGAATATTGAAGTGTACGATTCGGTCATTGGGGAATACAAACAAGCCTTGCAGGCTTACACTTCCGGAGTGTTGTCCAGTGAGCGGATTTTAACCAATTTGCAAGAAGAGTGTTTGCTTGATGAATAATCTTATTGCACGATTTTTCGATTTTCTAAAGGAGAGGGTCTGGTTTAGGAGCCAAAAGGATAGGTACAGAAGGCTAAGGGTGTCAATGATCACTATTATGCTTGTTGTTACCTTGGTGCCCTTGGCAGTAATGGCTGTTATTAACAGTCATCTCTACCATAATTCTCTGAAACAGCAAAATATCGATCAACTTCTGGGGATTGTAAACAAGACCAAGCACTCGATTCAACTTTATCTTCAGGAACGCCTTAGTACTGTTCAATACATAGCCAATGGCAATACAGTAGAGGAATTAAGAGATGCTAATCAACTGCGGAATGTCTTTCATACCTTAAGTGAAAATATATCCGGTTTTGTGGATATCGGACTGATTAATCCGGACGGACAGCAAGTGGCCTATGTCGGTCCCTATGATCTGGAAGGAAAGGACTATTCTGAACATAAGTCCTATCACGAAGTTAAGGTGAACGGTTCGTACATAAGTGATGTTTTCAAGGGATATCGCGGATTTCCGCATATTGTTATAGCAGTTAAATTAACAGGTCCAGACCATAAAAGTTGGGTACTACGAACCACGATTAACATTGATAATTTGAACGAAATACTTGCAGCAATGAAACTCGATCCCAGAGCTGACGCCTTTTTGCTTAATCGTGCTGGTACAATTCAGACCCCCTCAAAATTTTACGGCGATGTGCTGGACTCATTTCCAATGGAAATGCCGGCCAAGACTTTTCAGCCTACTATTAACGAGACCAGGGACAACCAGGGCAATAATTTAATCATGGCCTATGCCTACTTCCCCAAGTTGGAGTTTGTACTCACTGTAATCAAGCCATCCAATCTTTTTCTCCAGTCCTGGTACTCCTTGAAGGGTCAGATGCTCGGCATTTTTATTGGGGGAACGCTTTTGATAATTATAGTTATATTCAGGTTGACCAATACCATGGTAAGGCGGATCAAGCAGGCTGACGAAAGAAGGGAGGTGGCCTTGAGGGAGTTGGAACATGCTCAAAAGCTTTCTTCTATAGGCCGTATGGCTGCCGGCATCGCTCACGAAGTCAATAATCCCTTGGCTGTAATCAACGAAAAAGCCGGATTGATCAAGGATATCATTCAAAATAATAGCAATATTCCACAAAGCGAAAAATTGACCAAGTTGTCCGACTCCATCCTGGCTACAGTGGAAAGGGCCAAGGATATCACTTATCGGCTGTTGGGATTTGCCAGTAGGCTGGAGACCAGGTACGAGAAATTGAACATAAACAATGTGCTAAGAGATGTGGTCAGTTTTCTGCACAGGGAGGCAGCGGAAAGAAATGTAAATATAAATATGGACTTTGACGAAAATCTGACAAAGGTTTCCACTGATCGAGGGCAGCTGGAGCAAGTGTTTTTGAATATCCTGACCAATGCAGTTACCGCGGTTGATGATGGGGGCAAAGTAGATATAAGCACCTGGGAAGAGGATTTAGGTACTGTAGGAGTTAGCATAAAGGATAATGGACACGGGATGGACAAGGAAACCCTTAGGCATATTTTTGAGCCTTTTTTTACAACCAAGACTGGGTATGGCACAGGCTTGGGTCTTTCTATCACCTACGGCATAATCAAAAAATTGGGAGGGGAGATCAAAGCTGACAGTGAAATTAATTCCGGTACCATATTCTACATTTATTTACCCAAAAACAATTCCCAAGGAGATTTTAGATGAACACCAATTATAAGGTATTGCTAGTCGACGATGAGGACGAGTTTGTCTCCACCCTTGCTGAACGTTTGGAAATGAGGGGTTATTCTACGAATGTAGCATACGACGGGGAAGAGGCTTTGGAATCAATAGAAACCGAGATGCCGGCGGTTGTGATTTTGGATATCAAGATGCCCGGTCTTAATGGAATCGAGGTTTTGAAAAGATTGCTCAATCTGGATCCCGGTCTGCCGGTCTTGCTTCTTACTGGGTACGGATCAACAGAAGAAGGGATGCAAGGAATGCAAATCGGTGCCTTTGATTATATGATGAAACCCTTGAATATTGATGAATTGATCAAAAAAATGGAAGAAGCTATATCTGCAAAATCCTAGATACAATGTTTCCCACCCTCTAACAGTTCCATAAATATACCCCCGTTATTATAATGCCTAAATCAATACGATTTGTCACCAGTGTCTCAACATAGAGCGTCATGACTTGCTTCGGTCTGAAAATTTGCAAAGCACCCTGCCAACAATTTTAAAACATTTTGTTTCAAAAAGTGTTGCCTTGTTTTGAATTTTGTTCAGTTTTGTTTCAAAAGTGTTTCAGGGGATTGAGAAATGCAATCACGACCTGTGCGGGATGTTGAAAATTGGCATGTTTCTTGGAGTTGTTTTATTAATCCAAAATGGCACAAACTATGCAATGAAAATTACAATAGCAACATAAAGAAGGAGGATTTTATGAAAGGCGTTAAAAGCATTTTGGAAAAACTGGATACTTTGTTAATGGCAAGTACCTTGGCAGAGGCAGGGGCTAGGGATTTGGCCAGAGATACTTTGCAAGCCGGAAAAAGGATGCAAAATAGATCAAAGGATAGTTTGTCCGATTTTTTGCACAAAACCGGATTGGACAATGTAAAGGTATACTATGGAGTCACTACTAGGGCTTAATCAATTAATTGCCGTAATTGTATGATAATATAAAGGAGACAGAATATGACCAAAGAAAATATTAAAGTCTTGCTTATTGACGATGAAAAAGAGTTCGTGGATTCCCTGGCCGAGAGAATGGAAATGAGGGAACTTGAATCCAAGACGGCTTACGACGGGGAACAAGGGCTTCAATTTGTCCAGGACGAGGTTCCGCATGTGGTTGTTCTGGACCTCAGAATGCCGGGGATTGACGGTATTGAAGTATTGGAAAAGATAAAAAAGAATTACCCTGATGTTCGGGTAATTGTTCTTACTGGACACGGTACTGAGGAAGACGAGAGAAGGACCAAAAATCTCGGAGTGTACGAGTACCTGCAGAAACCTGTGGGCATAGATAGGCTTGTCTCAACTGTAAAGAATGCGTTTACGAGTTTTCAAAATGCAATGAGTGCTGCAACTTACTCAGAGGCCGGAGATATGAAGTCCGCCCATGATGAAATGAAAAAGAAAAAATAAGTTTTGAATCCGGAAATAAATTTGCAATGGCGAGTGGAACTTTACTGTCTGTAGGCTCTGAGGGAGTTTTCCAGAAGCAGTTGCGCGCGCAACTAAACAAAAAAAAATATTTGCTGCTGGAAGTAAAAAATCAAGGGGAAATCAAAGAGCTGCTAAGCGAAAATATCGATGTTGTACTTATAGACACAATTCAATTGGGATATAATGGTATTTCCATATTGGACGACATAAGATGGGATTATTCATTTTTACCAGTTATTTGTCTTGTGGCAGCAAAGAATATGAACCTCTCCTTGGCTGCGATGCGTCACGGGGCTTATGATGAAATTCAGTTGCCCTGTTCCTGGAACAACTTGTTTAAAACCATTGATTTGGCTGTAAAACATAAGCGCAAGTTTGCCCGGGATAAGAAAAAAAGCCTGTGGAAAAGAATCGAAGACTACATTGTCGCTGGAAATATTGCCGATGCAGGAGCAACCGAGTTGGCCAAAAAGTGGCTCCAGGAGCAAAAAAACAAAAGTGAAAAGTAATACAGTGATTCTGCTTGAGTCTTGGCTATTTCTTTTTGTTCATTTCTTTTTCTGCTTGTGACAACCAGTATTTGACTGGGGGGAGAGCCTCGGGTGGGACCGAGAGACAGTCCAGGCCTGTTTCAGCCAGATAGGGTAGGAGTGATTTGTACAGGTCGTAGGACCAACCTCTAAGTGTTATTTCTGAATTTTGACTTTTTCCGGCTGTAACCAGATCTTCCACCACTTTCAACAACGTGTTTGAATATTGGGGGGGGTATAAATCCGAATATGAAGAATCGTCCAAGTCCCTTGTCAGATTGGGTATATCTAATTGATCCACCGACAGTCCATCGAAATATCTGGCATATTCCCGGGCTGAAAAAATGTTTACAGGGTGGTCGCAAGACATATGGACTTGAAATGTATTTCCGTCTTGTTTCAGGCCTTGTTCCTCCAGAAGTTCATGAAAAAATGATGCCTGATCCAGGGAGAGGCAATTGGAAAACATGACTTGAACGTTGTCAAAGCACAAGATGTTACGCAGATAGGAAATAGCCATCAGTTGGAGTTGCAATGTCTGCTTGCTGCTAATATCGGAGTTTGGGCATTTTTCCGGTGAACTTGCTGCCTTTCCTTGATCATTGGATACGAAGTGTTTGCCACCTATCAAATCCTGGAATTCAGGTCCAGATAGGTCGTTCAATTTAACAATGACAGGCCTGGGATATTGAGTTGCAGCTATTTTGGCTACTTGAGCAGAAAAAATCGAAATGAAGTATTCGGTCTTGTCTTTAAACCGCTTGCTGATTTTGGCTATATGTCTTTTGGTTAGTGAATCGGAAATTTCGGGGAAATATATCAAGGCTAGCGGGTGAATGCGTATATAGCGTCTTAAAATATAGTCCATGTCCACAGTACCCACGCCATCTCCAGGTAATCTCCACCATTGAAAGGCTTCCTGCCCGCTGCTAAGGTTTAATCTAATCTTGGTATCAGTCCGGGGGATTTGTCCCGGGGATATTTTGTAAATTTCATAATTCTTGATTCCGTCGTAAACTAACCCAAAATCACCCTTTCTGCATACCACTGTAACATGCTGGCCGTGCTTTAACTTTTGTGTAGCCTTCTGGGTGCCCAGGATGGAGGGAATTCCAAGCTCTCGGCTTATTGTGGCTGCATGTGAATTAGGGCCTCCAAAGTCGGTGATCAATCCAGAGGTGCCAGTTGAATAAAGTACAGGAAGCCAGGAGGTGTTGGCCATTTCAGAGACCAGAATCGGACAATTGGAATGTTTGTTCAGATCGTCGTGCTTTTCTATCACACAAACACTGCCGGAGACTATCCCGTCGCCAATACTGTTTCCAATCAAGATGGGTCTATCTTCTTCCTGTATTCTATATATCTGCATCTCAGTATCTTCGTTTGGAAGGCCGGTTATAGGACGTGCTTGCAGAATTACTATTTCACCATTGTCTCCATTTTTGGCCCATTCAATATCCATGGGCCTGGAAAAATGTTCTTCGACCATATGCCCCAAATTTCCAAGATGCTCGATTTCATCGTTTTCCAGAACGAATGATCCGCGTTGCTCAGGAGCGAGATCTACAATTTTCAAACCTCCTTCCCCTGATTCCGAAGAGATAAATTTTTGCCTTTTGTAGCCGAGTATTTTTTCCAGAATGGGTAAGCAGTTTTGATTTTCTTTTTGCAAATGTTTATAAAACAAATAGATATCCGGATTATCCATTCCTTTGACCACGTTGTCACCATAACCCCAGGAGGCTGCCAGTAAAATAATATCCGGAAAACCGCTTTCCTTGTGTACTGTGTACAAAACACCGGAAGCCCCATTATCTGCTGGAATCATTTCTTGGATACTCAGGCAGAGTTCCACCTGCATATGGTCAAAGCCTTTTTGTTCGCGGTAGGAGATACTCCTATCCGTGAACAGGGAAGCATAGCAATGTTTGCAGGCATCAAAGAGTGAAGATTCGCCGCTGATATTCAGGAAACTTTCCATTTGACCGGCAAAGCTGGCTTCTGGCAAATCTTCGGCTGTAGCACTGCTTCTAACCACCACTTTTACATTTTTTTGACCCTGACTTTTTCCCATTTGGTTATAGGCCTTTTGCAATTCACTGACCAATTGGTCTGGAAGATTTGCATTCAGTAATACTTGTCTTATGAACCTCCCTGCTTTTTTAAGATCAATTTTTCCGTACTCATAATCTTGAATAAGATACTGTATTTTTTTCTCTAGTCCATTGAGTTTCAAGAAATCCCTGTAAGCATCTACATTGACTGCAAAACCCTGAGGAATTTTTATGCCTGATGGCCCTAGTTCATTGGCAATCTCTCCCAATGAGGCATTCTTGCCACCTACAGCATTTATATCTTCAGATTTGATATCTTCGAGCCAGCGGATGTATTTGTAGTTACCCGGGTTGTTCATATCCATTGTTTACACTGAAGTTTTCTCAATTTGTATCAATGTTGATTTGTTGTAAATTATTATGCCTTAAATCAAATATAATGACAAAAGTTATTTTTACTCGGGAAATTATAATATTTTGTGTACTTAAGGGTGATAGATGAAATTGCAATTTTCTGGATAGCAATCCTGCTGAACCCTTGTAAGATACTATGTATGATGCTAATTTCTAGTCAATACCATCTTTGTGATTTCCCTGGAATTTGGTTAAGTACTCGACGGAGGAGTAGTTATATGGAAAAAATAAATGAATTGGTAGATATAATAAAAAAGGAATTGCCATACAACGTAGATATAGATATGGAACTATTGTCTGATTGGGTGAAGTTGAGAGTCGGCAGGGAATTGATTAGCGGTAAGACCAAGACCATGGTGCTTAATATCACCTATGACAGGTTCGAACAGTTGGAAACCCAAAGGCTGGCAGAGGAAGTTGTTGCTGAAATAGTAGACAAGCTGCATTTAGGAGGGACAGCAAAAAGGAGTTGACAGCAAATCAAGTTAAAACCCCTCTTTTCAGGAGTTTGTAAGTGTAAATACAAATCAAAATGGAGATAACATATCCCAGTGTTACCCCTATCATACCTTGAGAACTAAATTGCTCGGCGTTGTTGGTTAGAACCACTTGCAACAAGTCGTTGACTGCCTTGATGCCAAGCAATCCCAGCATTAGGTAAAAGGCCGCTTTACGCATCATGAAAAGGCTTATAGCGGCTATAATATTCAACAGGGGAATAACTCCCCCTAAGCTCCAGAGAAGGATTTGTTCTTTTAAACTTCTTAGCTCTTCCGGTGTTACCTCCATGGAACCTGTTTGAACTGCTAATATGGCCATTAGAGAGCTCAAACCAGACAATATGTAATATGCAGAAATAATCCATACCCAGAAAGGTCTTTTTTTTAATCCTGAGGATGCCATTTTAACTCCAAATAATTCATGTTCAGTATCAATTTCCTTTATAGATTTTATTTATTGCAATAAGAATTTGGTTATCAAATAAAGCAGTTTTTCTCTAGAACTGTCTCCTTACCTCCTCTGGGGGCAAGGCATAAAAAGCCCCTTCTAAGGGCTATCCAATTCCGGCCCCTTTGGGGCTGGATTCTTTAAAATTTTGCCAAACAAATTGCCAGTCGTTTTATCAGAGAGAGGCCCTCCTTTAGAATCGTCAAGCTGTTTTGCCTTACCCAATAGCATTTATTTCGCCCAATATATAGGCTATTGTGTCAAAGTAAATTTTCAATGTCATGCTACACTTCTCACAACATAAATAGTCCTTGCCAACCAAGATTTCCCAAACATTGAAGACAAGAACTTCAAGTCATCACTGAGTGTTGCAAAAAAGTTCGTTTTTGTAAAGCTTCTGTCCAATTAACCCCATCTAGAATATAGCGTGAAGTATGCTAACAGTCTCCCCAAAAAGCAAGGATGGTGAGCATATAAGACGTAACTACGCGAGAATTATTATCCAAGGATAAAGGTACACCCGATATTTGGACCAAGCGTACATAAGCATTGAAGAACAGCGGTATATATAAGACTGAAGGTTGTCGCAAACACAACTTGTATATAGCTACTTTTTGTTGCTGGTTACATTAATCGGAATCTACTGTATGTTGTTGTAAAATTTTTGTAACTATTCAGCAAAAAAATTTAAAAAAGCACTTGACAGGGTTTTTGTGACAATTTTTCTAAATCTTTTGCATTTTTGAAGTATTCAATGACGACGCTTTTATAGTCCTTCAGGAGCCTTGGGACAGCCCTTTTAGAATGATTGCGTGGTCCTAGCTGTACTAATATATAAAATCTATTACAGCCAATCCTGAAGGCAAAATTTCCGTTTTTGAAACCTGTGTTATAGTGTCTTTAACACAAAAGAGCACAGGATCAAAGATGGACATCGATACAAATAATATCCAGGACCTGATCCAGAAGGTCAAAGAACAAATAGAACAGGAGAAGGATCTATCTCCAGCACTGAAATCCAGTCTCGAGTTGCTTCTCCTAGTAGTGACAGTGCTAGCAAAGCGGCTAGGTCTTAATTCTAAGAACAGCAGCACTCTGACGTCTGCTGACCCCAATAGAAAGAAAAGTCCCAAGCCAAAGAACACTCAAAAGCCAGGGGGACTGGCCATAAAGGTAACAACCTGCGACCTGTAGAAACCCCGGACATTGTCCAAAAAATCCCCTTGAACAAAAATACTTTGCCTGAAGGTCAATACCGAGATGGCGAATACGAATGCAGACAGATCTTTGATTTGGACATCTCAGCGATTGTCACAGAATATCAAGCAGAGGTGCTGATCAATGAACAAGGGAAAAGGTTCGTAGCCCCTTTCCCTAAAGGCGTTTCCAGACCAGCACAGTACGGTCCTGGAGTAAAAGCCAACTCGGTGTATATTTCCATGTTTCAACTCATCCCGTATAATCGGGTTGAGGATTATTTCTTAGAACAAATGGACATGTCCATCAGCGCCGGTTCGATCTTTAACTTCAATCAAGAAGCTTACGAGCTTTTGGGAAGCTTTGAGCAATGGTTATGCAACAGACTGATCCTCTCGGATTTGATTCATGCCGACGAGACAGGAATCAATATTGGAGGAAAACGAGTCTGGCTCCACAACGCTTCCAACTCCTGGTACACATATTTTTATCCCCATCACAAACGTGGCCAGGAAGCTATGGATGCCATGGGGGTACTTCCATATTTTCAGGGAATCCTTTGTCATGATCATTGGGAACCCTATTATCATTACAACATTGAGCATGCTCTGTGTAATGCCCACCATCTCCGAGAGCTGGAATGGGCATGGGAAAAAGACAATCAAAATTGGGCATCAGAGTTCATTGAACTGCTAAAGAAGATCAACAAAGCCACTGAAGAAGCAGGAGGTTGTTTGGATCCTCCTGAGGCGGAGATCTTCCGCCAACGTTACCGGAACTTGGTCCAGGAGGCTGAAAAAGAGTGTCCAGCTCCTGACCCCGAAAAACACAAGGGGAAAAGAGGAAGAACACCTCGTTCCAAGTCCAGAAATCTCCTTGAACGTCTCCGAGATTACGAATCTGACGTCTTGAGGTTCATGGTAGACACGAGGGTTCCTTTCTCCAACAACCTGGCTGAAAACGATGTCCGGATGACCAAGGTTCAGCAAAAGATCTCCGGTTGCTTCCGTTCCTGGCAGGGAGCTGAGGTATTCTGCCGCATCCGATGCTATATCTCAACCTGCAGAAAACACGGAGTTTCAGCAACTGTTGCCATGCGCTTGCTGTTCGAAGGCAAATTACCAGAGTTTGTAGATCTCGATTAAACCTTTAAGTGCTCACCACCTTGACTAATTGTTGAGGTGGTGAATAGTTACGGGATTTTTTTATATGTATGTCATGTATGTCGTGTATGTATATTAACAAAACTAGTTTCAAATGTTAGGTCATAGAAAAGCTAAGAATCATGTAAAAGTCTATTAAATACTATGTTTGGATGAGACAAAATTTTTCAATATCCTGATTTGAAAGCTTACCCTTAATTATCTTTGAAGAGTTAACAAATGATTAAAAAGTTTTCGAATATCATTCAAATTGTAATATTATAACAAATTTACTTCTTTGATTATCCATAATGTAAATAGCAATTTTATATTTTACTCAGATTCAAGCATGAATACATGCCACAAAATCTGGTAATGCAGTCCCTCAAAAAAATCTCGCTAT
>CAJXKR010000103.1 GCA_913055815.1 uncultured Desulfohalobiaceae bacterium
CACCAGGAGGAGGGAATTGATTGCGCTATCTTCAACATGGACATCCGCTGCTTTGGAAAGGATTACGAGAGGTACTACCTGCGGGCCAGGGACGAGGAAGGGGTTCGTTTCATAAACTCCAGGGTCCACTCCTTAATCCCAACCTCAGGCTCTGAAAATCTCCTGCTGCACTATGTAGATGACAAGGGTAACCCCAAGCAGGAAGAATTCGACATAGTAGTACTCTCAGTGGGGCTCACGGCAACAGATGAGGCTGCTGAAATGGCAGATAAACTGGGAGTGGAACTGGACAGGGACAACTTTATACAAACACAACCTTTTTCCAGTGTATCCACTGCTAAGCCCGGAGTATATGTATGCGGCACCTCCCAGGGCCCCAAAGACATACCCACCTCGGTGGCTGAAGCCAGCGCAGCCGCGAATTGTGCATCGTCTGAACTGGCCCCTGCCAGGAATACTGCCACCAAAGAAATTCAACTGCCCCCGGAAATCGATATCAGCGAACAAGATACCAGAATCGGGGTCTTTGTTTGTAATTGCGGTGCCAATATCGGAGGTGTTGTGAATGTAGACGAGGTAGTGCGCTTTTGCGAAAGCCTGCCTAATGTCGCTTTTGTTACCCAGAATCTCTTCACTTGCTCTGAAGATGCCCAGCTAGGGATAAAAAACGCTATCCTGGAACACGATCTAAACAGAATCGTAGTGGCTTCCTGTACTCCCAAGACCCACGAGAGCATATTCATGGAGACCCTGGAATCTTGCGGGCTCAACAAGTACCTGTTCGAGATGGCCAACATACGCAACCAGGACTCTTGGGTGCATTCCGACCATCCGGATCAGGCAACCCAAAAGGCCAAGGACCTTGTGCGCATGGCAGTTGCCAGGGCTGCGAACCTCTACCCCTTGACCGAAAAAAAGATCCCGGTAAATCCCAGGGCCATGGTTATAGGAGGCGGGATTTCCGGAATGAATTCAGCCTTGGGCATAGCAAAACAGGGCTTCGAGGTATACCTGGTAGAGAAGGAGGCGGACCTGGGAGGACTTTCCGCCAGCCTCACCACTACCATTGAAGGACACGAAGTCCGGGAATATGTGGAGGACTTGAAAACACAGGTCACCCAAGACCCGAATATACAAATCCTAACCAACTCCCTGATTGTCGGGTTTACCGGGGTAAAGGGGAACTTTACCACCGAACTCCTGATCGGTCCGGGCATGTACGAGAGGAAGATAGAACACGGGGCCATTGTACTGGCTACCGGGGCAAACGAATATACACCCACAGAATATCTCTACGGGCAGGATGACAGGGTGCTCACCCAGACTGAACTAACCGGTTACCTGCAAGAAAACGAGGCAAAAGGCCTGCAGGACGTGGTCATGATCCAGTGCATAGGTTCCCGGAACGAGGAGAATCCAAACTGTTCCCGGGTATGTTGCCAGGCAGCAATCAAAAACGCCCTGCATATCAAGGAATTAAGCCCAGAAACCAACGTGTATATCCTGTACCGGGATATTCGCACCTATGGAAAACTGGAGGAGTACTACACCCTGGCCAGGGAGAAGGGAGTATTGTTTCTCCGCTTTTCCCCGGAACAACCCCCGGAAATAGAATCGACTCCGGACGGATTGAACATCAGTTTGCAGGAACAAATAATTAACAGACCAATACAGATAAATGCGGATTTGCTCTGCCTTAGTGCAGGCATGGTCCCGGAAGATACTGCAGAACTCTCTTCCATACTTAAATTGCAGAAAAATGCTGACGGCTACTTCCTGGAGGCCCATGTAAAGCTGCGTCCCATGGACATGGTAACCGAGGGGGTATTTGTCTGCGGTACTGCACACAGTCCCATGTTGATTTCAGAAGCCGCAACACAGGCAAGGGCGGCTGCTTCCAGGGTCAGCACATTCCTGGCCCAATCCAATCTCACCCTGTCCGCGGTTACCGCCAGGGTTGATCCGGAAAAATGCGCTGCCTGCCTGGTTTGTGTAAGGGCCTGTCCCTTTGGTGTACCCAGAATAAACCAAGACGGAGTAAGCGAAATAGACGAGGCCTTGTGCCAGGGATGCGGAGTTTGTGCTGCGGAATGCCCTGCCAAGGCCATAGAACTGAACTGGTACGAAGACAAGCAGATCACATGTGAGATAGATGCCCTGCTGGAGGGGGAGCTGGGTTAGCTGTTGCGGGTTCCACATTCACGGTTGAAGAGAATTAGCAGTTATGGAGTTGAGATTTTCGTTGTGCCTGCTGGGACATAAGAATTATAAAAAAAGTTAAACACTGCTGAACTTTAACAAAGCCAAAGAGGTAAAATTATGAACCAGGAATTTGCGCCTATTATAATCTCTTTTTGCTGCAATTTCTGAGGATACTCTGCCGCGGACCTGGCAGGTTCGATGCGACTCTCCTATTCCACTGATATCAAGATAATAAGGGTTCCCTGCACCGGAAAAGTGGATATTTTGCATATCTTGCGGGCAATGGAGAAAGGTGCCGACGGTGTCTATCTAGTGGGCTGCCTGGAGGGAGACTGCAGGTACAAGACCGGGAACCTGAATGCCAGAAAACGGGTGGAACAGGCAGGAAAGATCCTGAATAACATAGGTATCAGCGGGGAAAGAGTACAGATGTACAACCTGTCTTCAGGAGAAGGACCTAGATTCGCCAAGTTTGCTCAAGAAATGGAGGAGAGGATCAAGGCACTGGGTCCGAGCCCGATAAGGACCCAATTGCAAAACAAAGAGGTAGCTTGAAGGAGGTTTGAAGGTGTTAAGGTGGTTTTAGGGTGTTAACTTACAACTTAAAACCTGGAACATACAACTTACAACTCACACAACAGGGGTTATTACCATGATAGTAGCAGAAAAAAAACCCGTGGAAGAGATTATTGAATACGTAAAAGACTGCAACTCGGTTTTGATAACGGGTTGCAACGAATGCGTCACCGTATGTGAGGCCGGGGGAAAAAAAGAGGTGGGCATACTGGCATCTTCCCTGCGCATGTACTTTGTAAAAGAGGAAAGGGATATCAAGATAGACGAAGTCACCCTGGAAAGGCAATGCGACCAGGAATACCTGGAAGAGATCAGGCAGTACGTGGATCAATACGATGCAATTGTATCCCTCGCATGCGGGGCGGGTGTACAATTCACTGCGGAAAAATACCCTTCTGCCCAGGTCTTCCCAGGGGTTAACACTTCCTTTTTGGGAGTAACCATGGACAGGGGGTACTGGACAGAAAGGTGCCAGGCCTGCGGTGAATGCATTCTGGCCTATACCGCTGGAATATGCCCGGTTTCCAGGTGTGCCAAGAGGTTGCTCAATGGTCCTTGCGGCGGATCCACACAAGGGAAATGCGAGCTGGATCCCGACCTGGACTGCGCCTGGCAACTAATTATCGATAGGTTGAAGGAATTGGGACAGTTGGAGAATTACGAACGACTGCTACCCTTGAAAGACTGGTCAAAAGACAGAGCAGGAGGACCTAGAAAAACAGTCAGGGAGGATATCCAATCATGAGCACCAAGACTCCTAGCAAGCTGGAAAAAGTACTAAGTTCAGGGAAATTCGCTGTTACTTCCGAATGCGGGCCACCCCGGGGGAGCGACCCGGAAGTGGTCACCCAGAAGGCGGAAAAAATCAAGGATCACGTTGATGCTATAAACATTACAGACAACCAGACCGCGGTAACCCGTCTCTGCAGCCTGGCCTCCTGTATCAAGATAAAGCTCATGGGTCTGGAGCCGGTACTGCAAATGGTAACCAGGGACAGGAACAGGATAGCCATACAGAGCGATATATTGGGAGCCGCCTCTTTTGACATCCATAACATTCTCTGTATATCCGGTGACCATCAGAGCTTTGGTGACTGTGCACAGGGACAGAACGTGCACGACCTGGATTCCATGCAGTTAATTCAAACTGTCCGGCACATGCGGGACAAGGGATTATTCTTGAACGATGCTGAAATCGAGCGTCCCCCTCAAATGTTTGTAGGAGCAGCAGCTAATCCGTTTGCAGACCCTTTTGAAATCCGCACACCCAGGTTGGCAAAAAAAGTAGCAGCAGGAGCGGAATTCATACAAACCCAGTGCATCTTCAACCTGGAGAAGTTCGAACAATGGATGGAACAAATCAGAAACAGGGGGCTACAGGAAAAAGTACATATCCTGGCCGGGATCACACCTTTCAAATCTGCCGGCATGGCCAAATTCATGAAGAAAAAGGTTCCCGGAATGGACATCCCGGACGAGGTAGTCCAAAGGATGTCTGACACGGAAAAAGCAAAACAACCTGAGGAAGGATTAAAAATAGCCATAGAAACTATCCAGAGACTGCAGGAAGTGGAAGGAATCAGCGGATTTCATGTAATGGCCATAGAATGGGAGGATAAAGTACCCTATATTGTGGAACAATCCGGACTGCATCCGAGACCGAACTAGATGCTAGAAACTAGAGACTGGAAACTAGATAATGGAAGAAACTCGAAGATGAAAGCTTTAAGAGCCAGGAGCTGAAAGCTAAAAGCTAAAAGCTGAAAGCAAGAAGGAAGAGAATTGGATAATTGGAGAATCAGGCAAACTAAAACATAACACCTTAAAAACTTAATAACTCTACAACAGCTTAACAGCTTATGAACTTAACAGCTAAAGAGCTAAAGAATTTATGAACCCAACAACTCCGGAACAAATAGATTATACACCCGCCCAAAAGGAACTTGCGCAAGATATAATCCAGAGGTCCGGGCAACCCTTGTTTTCCTGTTACGCTTGCCGGCGCTGTGCAGCAGGTTGCCCTGTTGCTTCGGAAACCGAGAATTTTACCCCGGACAAATTGATCAGATCCATTTTATACGGAGACAGGGAAAGCGTATTCAACAATGCCTTGATTTGGCGTTGTATATCCTGCTATACATGCGGAACCCGTTGCCCGAACAATATTCACACCAGCAGGATCAATGACTCTGTTAAACAAATAGAAGATGAAAAAAGATCCAGTTCACCTCACTCTTCTATTGCTTATTTTCACCAAGAGTTCTTCCATGCCGCACTACGTTCGGGTAGATTGAACGAAATCGACTTTTTGCTCAGATTTGAGGCGAAAAATATCCTTAACTTGATCAAAAGAAAAGAATTTAAACTGGCAGGAAATGAAATAAGAAGTCAAATCAAATTGGGAAACTTACTACGCAAAAAGAAACGCCTGGAATTCAAATTACACTTCAGCCAAGGAAGAAAAGAATTTAAAAAAATATATGCAGGAAAAGGAAAGTCCAGTAGTTCCGAGGACTAGAGAAAACTGAATAAAATTAAGCAATATAGAAGCCTTTTTTTGCAATCAGACAACACACAAATCACAAGGTGAGTTAAATGCCTGTTTTCGCTTACTATCCAGGTTGCTCCCTGAAGCAAACCTCGGCTTTTTACGACAAACAGGTGAAGTATGTTTGCCACACCCTGGATATGCAACTTGAAGAAATTGAAGATTGGAACTGCTGCGGAGCTACTTCCGCAGGCAAGATAGACAACTACATGAGTTTGCTCATGCCGGCCAGAAACATTGCAATTGCCGAATCCAAGGGTTATGGAGAAATAGCCGTTCCCTGTTCTGCATGTTATTCGCGCACAATAACTACTTTGACCTACTTGAGGCAAGACAAAAACTTGCTCGAGCAAATAAGTTCCGATTTGAATTACCAAATACAGGGCAATATCACAATAAGCAATCTGCTGGAACTACTCTGGAAACCTGCTTGCAACGGGAAATTAAAGAGCAAATTACAAGCAAGTTTCAATGGACTGACAGTAGTTTGCTATTACGGTTGTATGCTGAACAGGTTTCCTGCGGACGTAGATATCTTTGATGATCCGGAAAATCCTCAAACCATGGAAAAGATCCTGAACATCCTGGGCTGCCACACACCTGACTGGAACAGCAAAACTGCCTGTTGCGGAGCATCTGCTGCTGTCAATGACCAAGCTGTGGCGTACAAATTGATGTCCGCTATATTCAAAGAGGCCTTTATGCGGGGAGCCGAATGCATAGTAACCACATGCCCAATGTGTCAAATGAATTTGGATCTTTATCAGAAAAACATGCAAGAACATTCTTCTTCTGAGCGCAGTTTACCCATTTTTTACCTAACCGAATTAATAGGATGGGCACTGGATTTTCCAGAAAAAGACCTGCAATTGGAAAAACATTTTGTTCAAGGCACGGAAACCCTCAAGGAGTCATTGGAATATGTCCGGCAATGAATCCCCTGAAAAACACGGCTCTGTCCTGATTGCAGGAGGCGGTATAGGCGGGATGCAGGCAGCACTCGATCTCGCGGAAGGTGGATACAAGGTATATATTGTACAAAAGGACTCTGCCATTGGAGGTACAATGGCCAGACTGGACAAGACCTTTCCCACAGGTGACTGCGCCATGTGCATGCTCTCCCCCAAAATGGTGGAATTGTCCAGGCATCCAGGTATTGAGCTCTTGACCTTATCCGAAGTAAAAGAAGTTTCCGGCGAGGCTGGCAATTTTGTGGCGGATGTAT
The DNA here is from genome assembly GCA_913055815.1 of uncultured Desulfohalobiaceae bacterium. GTDB lineage: Bacteria > Desulfobacterota > Desulfovibrionia > Desulfovibrionales > Desulfothermaceae > CAJXKR01. The sequence goes on from CAJXKR010000103.1 coordinate 6,552, forward strand.
GGAAATTTCCCCGGTTTGTAGATCCACAAAAATGTACTGGTTGCGGTCACTGCGAGGACAAGTGTCCTAGGACTGTGAAAAGCGAGTTTGAAGAGTTATTGACCAATCGCAAGGCCATATACGCTTTAATGGCTCAGGCAGTACCCAATACTCGGGTTATAGACGAAAAACATTGTATTTATATGCAAAGGGGAAAATGCCGTGCCTGTGAAAAATTCTGCGAAGCTGAGGCCATAGACTTCCAGGATACCGGCTGTACCCGCAAATTACAAGTTGGGGCTATCATCCTTTCACCGGGTTTAAGTAGATACGATCCCACTGGGAAACAGGAACTCGGGTTTGGACGCTGGCCCAATGTGGTCACTTCCTTGCAATTCGAAAGGATGCTTTCTGCTTCTGGACCTTACTTGGGGGAAATAAAAAGACCTGGAGATGAAAAGCATCCCGACAAAATAGCCTGGATTCAGTGCGTAGGATCTAGGGATCCTCATAATGCAAATCCATGGTGTTCTTCAGTATGTTGCATGTATGCCACCAAACAAGCGGTAATCGCTAAAGAACACGACCACAACCTGGAAACAAGCATCTTCTATATAGATATGCGGGCCTATGGGAAAGACTTTGATAAATACGTTGATCATGCCCAAAATGTATCCGGGGTTAGGTATATACGGGGAATGATATCCCAAATAGAGGAAGAACCCCAAACCTCGGACTTGAAACTGAGCTACATGGATGTACACGGAAAAATACAGGAAGAGGTCTTCGGCATGGTAGTACTGTCCGTGGGACTTAAACCCAGAGAAAATGCACAGGAATTTGCAGAAACTTTCGGAATTCAGTCCGATCAACACGGTTTTCCCAGCACTTGGGAAACAAGACCTCTAGAAACTTCCAGAACCGGGATTTATGTAAGCGGGACTTATCAATCCCCCAAGGATATACCGGAAACTGTACTGCAGGGCAGTGCTGCAGCTTCCCATTGTATGAGCCTGCTCTCAGAGGCGCGCAATACGGAAATCGAAACCAGGGAACTACCCCCGGAGACTGATGTTAGCAACCAATCCCCACGTGTCGGGGTATTTATCTGCCATTGTGGCATTAATATCGCCCAAACCGTAGATGTACAACAAGTTGTGCAGTCGGCAAAATCCAGAGATTACGTGGAACATGCGGAAGATCTTGTGTACGCCTGCTCACAGGACAGTCAGGAGAGGATCAAGGAACTGGCAAAGCAGAAGAGCCTGAATCGTATAGTAGTGGCTTCCTGTACCCCCCGGACACACGAGCCATTGTTTCAAGATACTATAAGGGACGCGGGACTGAACAGATACCTGTTCGAACTGGCCAACATCAGGGAGCAATGTTCCTGGTGCCATATGGAACAAAACCAGGAAGCTACGAGCAAGGCAGTAGATATTGTTAACATGCACATAAACAAAATTTGCAAACAGCCTCCCATATCCACAGGATCAGTTGATGTTACTCCAAGTGCCTTGATTATCGGAGGGGGAATAGCCGGGATAACCGCTGCTCTTTCCCTTGGCGATCAGGAATTCTCTGTACATCTTCTGGAGCAGGAAGATAAACTGGGAGGAATGTTGAACAGCGTATACAAGACATTGGGTATTAAAGATGTTCAATCCTTCTTGCAGGAGAAAATACAGGAAGTGTACCACCACCCCTATATCCGGGTTTACACAAATGACAGTGTCAAACACACCGAAGGATTTGTGGGAAATTTCAATACAATCTTATCCTCGAACCAAAGAATAGAACACGGGGCAAGTATAATCGCGGTCGGCGGCAAGGACTATCAGCCGGAGGAATATGCCTACGAGGAGAATGAAAGAGTTATTACCCAAAGAGAATTGGGAGAAAAGATAAAAAACAATTCCCCCAAACCTGGAGAACACTATATTATGATCCAGTGTGTAGGTTCGAGAGAAAAACCTCACAATTACTGCTCGCGTATATGCTGCCAGGAGGCTATAAGAAACGCCATATCTTTGAAAGAATCCTGTCCGGAATGCGCTGTAAGCATTCTTTACCGGGATATTCGCACCTACGGATTAAAAGAGTATTACTACAGCAAGGCCCGCCATCTGGGAGTAATGTTTATCAGATACACCCCGGAAATGAAACCGGAAGTAGAAATAGAGGAAAATGGAATAAGCGTGAAGTTTTACGACTATATTCTTAACAAGACAGTGAGCTCTCAAGCGGATTATCTAATTCTATCCACCGGTATCAGACCCCATCCCAGCAGCAGTGAGACTGCGGAAAATTTCAAGCTGACCAAAAACGAAGACGGATTCTTTTTGGAATCCCATGTAAAATTGGCACCTGTGGACTTCCCTACTGAGGGAATTTTTCTGGCTGGACTCGCTCATGCACCCAAGAATCTGGAGGAGACCATAAGTCAGGCCCAGGCTGCCGCTGGAAGGGCAGGATCACTTTTATCCAAGGAAAAACTGGAGGTCTCCGGAACCATAGCCACTCACGATCCGGACAACTGTATGTCTTGCTTATCCTGTCTACGGATTTGTCCTTATGGTTCCCCATATATGGATGAAGACGGTATTGTCCGGCACAATGAAGTAAAATGCATGGGATGTGGCTTGTGTGCCGGGGTTTGTCCAGGTAAGGCATTTCAAGTGAACAAATTCCGGGATGATCAGATCCTGGCTATGATAGATGCTGCTGCCACTGAACAATAAGATGCTGTAAACACTTCCAGGAGCAAACATGAACTTGTTTTCCGATAATTGGGAACCCAAAATAATCGCTTTTGCCTGTCACTACTGTGCTTTTGCAGCTGCAGACCTGGCAGGAGTGATGCGCAGTTCATATCCAACGGGTATTAAAGTAATCCGCATCCCTTGCTCCGGGAAACTGGACTACTTATACCTGTTACGGGCTTTCGAAAAGGGGATGGACGGAGTCTTTGGCGCGGGATGACTGGAAGGACAGTGCCATTTCCTGGAAGGAAATGTTCACGCTGCCAAGAGGATAAAATACCTCCAGCAATTGTTGCCAGAAGTAAACTTGGATCCAAAACGTCTGGAAATGTACAATCTTTCCGCTGCCATGGGAAGCAAATGGGCAGAAATATGTACTAACTTTACAGACAGGATAAAAAATCTCGGTCCATCCCCTATAAGGATAAAGCTTGAAGAAAAAGACTATAAAATCGAGCAAGTTGAAAACTGAAATAAGTTGAAGAGTAACTAACCAAGAACTAAGAAAAACTCGCACTGACCTACTTACCCGGAGTTACTGCGATGATAAAAGCCCAACAAAAGCCCCTGGAAGAAATAGGGAACATGATCAAAAATTACCGCAGGATATTGCTTCTTACTTGCAACACATGTGTAGCTGTTTGCCATGCCGGGGGTAAGAAGGAAGGTGAAATTCTTGCTTCCCTTCTGAACATGTTGGCAATCCAAAAGGATTGGCACTTGGAACTAAAGACCTATAACGTGGAAAAACAGTGCGAGGATTAT
>CAJXKR010000104.1 GCA_913055815.1 uncultured Desulfohalobiaceae bacterium
GCAATGCGGAGATGTTCAGGAAAATAAATCAGGCCTATTTGGACTTGAAAGAATGGTTAAAGACTCCCTCCTTCAATCTCAAAAAAGGGGTGCCCGGTTACTGGTGTTATATAGCCGGCAAGACCAATTGGATAGCGCCATTGGAAAAGGGATAGGATTATGGTAACCTCAAGGCATTATTGGATATATCCTTTGAAAATAATCCCTGTGTTTTTAGTTGTGACGCTACTCTGTTTATCTGTCCCAGCCCCGGCTTCTCAGGATAAAATTCCTGTCAGCGTGAGCATAGCCCCTTTGAAGTATATGTTAAAGCAAGTAGGCGGTGAACAGGTGAAAGTATCGGTAATGGTGTCTTCAGGCGCGAATCCGGCAACTTACGAGCCCAATCCGAGTCAAATGGCGGGATTGTCTGATACCGAGCTTTACTTTGCGATAGGGGTCCCATTTGAAAGCTCCTGGTTGGAGAGGTTTTCCAAGGTAAACAAGGACATGCGTATTGTCCGCTTGGACCAAGAGGTCAAGAAGAGGACCCTGGCAACGGAGTACGACCAGGATGCGGAGTTGGATAAAAAACAGGCGGAGATAAACAAGGATCCCCATGTTTGGCTGTCTCCTGTTTTAATGCGAATTATGTCCTTAAAGGTTATGCAGGTATTGTCAGGTATGGATCCGGGGCATGAATCCCAGTATCGGCAAAATTACCTGGAATTTTGCCGGGAGATCAATCGGCTGGATAAAAGGATCCTGGATATGTTTTCCGGTACAAAGAAGCGGCAGGAACGCTTCATGTGTTTGCATCCCGCCTGGGGATACTTGGCCAGGGACTACGGGTTGAAGCAGATCCCCATAGAACTGGAAGGCAAGACTCCGGGTCCCCAAGAGATGAAAAAGGTAATCAGTATTGCCCGGGATAAGGATATTCAGACAATCTTTGTACAACCCCAGTTTTCCGGAAAAAAAGCAAAAACTATTGCCAAGAGTATCAATGCCCAAGTAGTGGCCTTGGATCCCTTGGCTTATGATTGGAGTGACAATCTCCTGAAAATGGCCAAAAAGATATCAAAAGCTTTGCGATAGTAGTTGTCAGTTAATAGTTCCACCTTTTTAGTTCACGGTACACAGTTAAAGAAGATTCGCAGTTATTTTCAACTGGATATTGTTTTCAGTTTTTCTATAGTAAAACAGGTTGCTTTAATCACAATATCAGGTGTGTGAGTCAATATGTCCGAGATGCAGAACAGGGAAAAGATTATCCAACTCCAGGGGGTCAATTTCTTCTACGGCAACAACCCGGTTTTGGAGGGTGTTGATCTGGAGGTGTCCCGAGGAGAATTCATTGCGGTTTTGGGACCCAACGGAGGGGGCAAGACCACACTGATCAAGTTGATTCTGGGACTGTTGTATCCGAATTCCGGGAAGGTAAGCATCTTTGGCAGGGAACCCAAGCGGGTGGTCCACAGAATAGGTTATTTGCCCCAGCATATTGAAATCAAGGAAGATATTCCGGTGACAGTCTTGGAGATCGTTTTGATGGGGCTTGTCAGATCCGGAAAATTCGGGTGGTTTTATAGCAACAAGGACAGGGAGTTGGCTTTTAATGCCCTGGAAAAGGTGGAAATGAAAAAATATTCGAATTGCAACATAACCAGCCTTTCCGGAGGGCAAAAGCAACGGGTCTATATAGCCAGGGCCCTGGTTTCCAATCCGGATTTGCTTGTCTTGGACGAACCTACCTCTAATATAGATCCCCAGGGGAAATTCTGCTTTTACGAATTCCTGACTTCGCTTAGCAATTCTGAGACTATTCTGGTGGTAAGCCACGATCTCAGTATAACTTCAGCCGGTATAGACTCCCTGGGCTGCTTGAACAAGAAACTGCTCTACAACCCTGAACCCAAACTCACCCAGGAAATGTTCGAGTTGCTCTACGGGGTGCACAGGCATACATGCCCGATCACCAGGCACGGACCTTATCCAGAATTTATTCTTCCCACTTGATCTTTGGAAATAGGCGATGTTGGATATTTTAAGTTTGGAATTCATGCAAAATGCGATTTGGGCCAGCCTATTGGTAAGCCTGGTCTGCGGTATTGTGGGCTCGCTGGTCGTGGTTAACAGAATGGTGTTTTTGGCAGGTGGAGTTGCCCACACTGCCTACGGAGGAGTAGGGATTGCTATTTTTTTTGGATTACCGGTGATGATAACTACCATAGGTTTTACCCTGCTGGCTTCCCTGGGCATAGCCACTGCCACTGTGAACCGCAAGTTCAAAACCGACACTGTTATTGGTATCTTCTGGGCAACCGGCATGGCCCTGGGTATTATTCTGATGGATTTGTCCCCGGGATACCGGGTGGATCTGATGAGTTATCTTTTCGGGAGCATTCTCTCCGTGCCAGGAATAGATATCTGGCTCATGCTGGCTGTGGATATAGTGATTCTGGGATTGGTCCTTTTATTTTACAAGAATTTCCTGGCCATTAGCTTTGATCAAGAGTTTGCCCGTACCAGGGGAGTGCCGGTTGCCGGGCTGTATTTTCTCTTGATGGCCATGATAGGGATCTCAGTAGTCATGATTATCAGATTGGTAGGGCTTATCCTGGTTATAGCCCTGTTGACCATCCCTCCCTATCTGGCGCAGAGGAAGGCCAACTCCCTGGGGAAAATGATGCTTCTTTCTGTCTTGTGGAGCGTCTTTTTTTGTCTGGTTGGATTGTTCATTGCCTACCAGTTCAATTTGACTTCCGGGGCCACTATCGTGGGCACCGGATCGGTATGCCTTTCCCTGATGCTTGGCTGGGACCGGATCAAAAAGGCAATCTCCACTTCCTAGGTTGCATACGGATAATATGAAAATCTGTTATCAGTGTATGTGTCTGTTAAGAATCAAGAGTTTGAAGTTCGTGTGCCTTCGGACAAGATTGCCCATACTTTAATATGAAAGAGAATTAGAAAATTGGTTTAAGAAAGACAAAAACCTTGTCCTTCAGGTTAAATTTATATTCTTTCTCGCAACGAAGGTTTTCGTTGTCGAGATTGCCCATGCTTCGTTGTGTCCGCGAGGTTATGGGAAAGTTGACACTGCTATACACCGTACTTGTTCTTGCTTGTAAACAGCTATTGCTCCCCCTGGGAGCCGATTTTGTGTTTACTGAGCCGATATCTGAATTGCCTGAAACTGAGCCCCACCAATTCCGCCGCTTTGCTTTTGTGTCCCTGGGTTTTATCCAGAGCGGATAAAAGAATCTTTTTGTCTTCGTTTTCCAGGTATTCGTCCAGGCTCATCTCTCCACTGAAGACCTTCTCCGTGTCAGGTTTGGAATTGGGGTGTATGCTCTCGTATATAACCAAGGAAGAGGGAGTGATATAAGAGCTGGTCTCCAGGGCCACGCTACGTTCGATTATGTTTTCCAGTTCCCTTATGTTTCCGGGAAAACGGTAATGTTGCAGTTTTTCCTTTGCCTTTTGGCTAAGGCCCTTGATTTCCTTGTTTTGTTCCTTGCAGAACCTCTGAAGCAGGCTTTCAGCCAGTAAGAAGAGATCGTCGCCTCTTTCCCTGAGCGGCGGGATCTTTATTATCACACCGCTTAGGCGGTAGAAAAGGTCCTCCCTGAAATTGCCATTTGCCACTTCCTGTTCTATTTCCTTGTTGGTGGCAGCCACGAAACGGACGTCAGTATTTACAGTATTGGTCCCTCCCAAAGGTATGAAGCTACCGTCCTGGATACATCTGAGTAGCTTGACCTGCGTACTCATTTGCAACTCTCCCACTTCATCCAGAAAGCACGTGCCTTTGTCAGCTTTTTCCAGAAGTCCCTTTTTGGCCTTGTCAGCTCCGGTAAAAGCCCCTTTCCTGTACCCGAATATCTCGCTTTCCACCAGGTTTTCCGGGAGGCCTCCGCAATTTATTATCATCATGGGGTTTTCCTTTCTGGTACTGTTTTCGTGTATTGCCCTGGCGAAAAGTTCCTTTCCGGTACCGGATTCCCCGGTTATAAGTACGTTTATGCTGGTGGGTGCTATGCGTTGGACGAGATCGAATACTTCCTTGATTTGGGGGCTTTCCCCCAAGAGCGTTCCAAAACGTCCCTGAATCTGTTGCTTGAGCCTTATATTCTCTTCAGCCATGCGGGAGTTTTGAATGATGCGGTCTATCTGCAAGAGGAGTTCCTCTACATTAAAGGGCTTGGAGATATAATCGTGGGCACCGATTTTCATGGCTTCCACCGCTGTTTCGCTGTCTGCATATGCAGTGAGCATGAGTGCTGGCATGTCCGGCCCTTCGTTCTTGATCTTCTTCAAGAGCTCCATCCCGTTCTCTTGTCCCAGCCAGAGATCGATAAGCGCCAAGTCAATAAGTTCCCGGTTTAGCTCTTCTGTTGCTTCCTGGATGGAACTGGCTTTAAAGGTGTTGTAATTGTGGCTGTTCAGGGCTACTTCCAGTACTTCCTGCAGACTGGGATCGTCATCCACTATAAGAATGTTGGTCATTTTCTAGCTCCTTTCCTGAAAGATCAAGTTCCCGTTCACAAAATGGTATTTTATTCTACCAGGCAGTTCCCTTCCCAGGCAGGGGGTGTTTTTACCCTTGGAACACATGTTTTCCGGGGTTACTTTCCAGGTCTCACCTGGATTGAAAAGGATGAAATCTGCAGGATCGTTCTTGCGGAATCGATTGTTTTGTATGTTAAATATCTCTGCCGGATTATGGGACCAGGACCTTACAATATCTTCCAGGGAGAAAATCCTTTCCCGGACCAAGTACCAGCTTAGGCCGAGGGCGGTGTCCAGTCCGGAAATCCCGGGCGAGGCCTGGGCAATAGGGGCGTCTTTTTCATGATCAGCATGCGGCGCGTGGTCGGTTGCCAGGATGTCAATATTTTTTTCCCTGACAGCCTGCCTCAAGGCTTGTACATCGTCGCTGCCCCTTAAAGGCGGATTTACTTTTGCCAGGGAGTCGAATTCCTCCACTCTGCTGTCATCCCAAACAAGGTAATGGGGGCAGGTTTCCGCTGTAACCCGGACTCCTCTACTTTTGGCGTTTGCCAATAGTTCCACTGATTCCCTGCAGCTTACATGTGCGATGTGGATAGGGATATCCAAATATTCCGAGATCAGAATGTTTCTGGCAACGTGGATACTTTCCGCCAGGGTGGGCTGTCCCTTGAGCCCGAGTTGCGAGCTTTGTTTTCCTTCGTTTATCACTGCGTCCATACCCAAGTAGGGGTCTTCGCAATGATCTATAACCTTGAGCCCGGTACTGGAACTGTATTCAAGTCCGGAGCGAAGTATTGAGGTGTCCTGTATGGGGATGCCGTCGTTGGAAAATGCTATGCAGCCTGTTTGGGCAAGTTCTTTTAAAGGGGCCAGTTCCTTGCCCTGCAGGTTCTTGGTCAGTGCCCCTATGGGGTGCAAAAGAGGTCCGCAAGGGTGGGATTTATTTGCCTTGTTCAGTATGTATTCCGTTATTTGGGCTTGATCGTTTACAGGTACAGTATTGGCCATGGCCATTACGTGGCTGAAACCTCCGGAAGCTGCAGCATCAAGTCCGGAATCAATATCTTCTTTGTGTTCCTGTCCCGGATCCCGCAAGTGCACGTGGGCATCTATAAGTCCGGGGAGCAGGAGGGCACCATTGGCGTCGTAGGTGGTTGCCTCCTGATGCGAACCCGGATTAGTTTCTGCGCTTTCCACTAGTTCCAGTACCTTGCCTTTTGCAATGTATAAATCGCAATACTTGTCTTTCCATAATGCGTTTTTTATAACCGTATCCGGATTGGCCATGGTTGTTTCTGCTCCTTGTGTGATTGGACAGTTTAGTAAGGGGTTGTATCCTTTTTAGGTAACCGTTCCCGGGTTCACCGTTCAACGGTTACGGTTTTAAGGGCTTGCTGGCATCAGAACAAGGGCCAACTGTGTCTCTTCCTGCAGTTTCGGTAGTGATTTTGCAAATTTAGCCGGTGATCTTTTACGCAGATTTGATCTGCATACTGCTTTAGCTTTCTGCCTGTTCAGTGCGGGTGAGAAACAGATACAAAAGTGCCATGCGTATGGACACTCCCGAGCCTACTTGATCCAGGATCAGGCTGTTTTCACAGTCTGCCAGCTCGGATTGGATCTCCACACCTCTATTTATGGGACCCGGATGCAGGATTTTCACTCCTGGATTGGCACTGTTCAGGTGATCGGCCTTTAATCCGAAATGCATTGCATATTCCCTCAAATTGGGCAATAATCCGTTTTCTTGTCTCTCCAACTGTAATCTGAGGCATTGAACAGCATCGATGTTTTTGCATGCAGCATCCAGATCCTGGTATACTTCTACCGGCCATTCTGAAATATCTGCAGGGAGCAGGGTCCCGGGAGCGCAAACCCTGAGGTTTACACCCAGTTTTGAAAAAAGTTCCGCATCCGAACGCGCTACCCGGCTGTGTGCAATATCTCCCAATATTAACAAAGTCTTGCCTGAAAAGCTATCCCATACTTGAGACAGGGAAAAACCATCCAGTAGTGCCTGTGTTGGATGTGCATGCCATCCGTCTCCGGCATTGACAATGGAGCAATCCAGTTTGTTTGCCAGAAAAGAGGCAGATCCGCTCAGTTCGTGCCTTATTACTATCAGGTCCGGGTTCATGGCCTGTAGGGTAAGTCCGGTGTCCTTCAAGTTCTCTCCCTTTTGTAAACTGCTCCCGCTAGTGGCCAGGGAGAATGTGTCTGCAGAGAGCCTTTTGGCTGCCATGTCAAAGGATATCTTGGTTCTGGTGCTGGGTTCCGCGAAAAAAAGTACTACACTTTTGCCCTTCAAGGTTGGAGTCTTTTTTACGGGTCTGGAATTTACTTCGGTAAAGTGCGTGCTAAGTTCGAATATGGTTCTGATGTCGTCCCCGCTCAGTTGCGAGATGCTTAAAAGGTGCTTATAGGGCCAGTTCATACATTACTCCGATTATATTGCAGGTTCCGTAGGCCTGGAACCCCTGTGAAGGGTTGAGATTAACTTGTATTTACTCAGAGCCACTGCTTCGTCTATAGATCCAAATGATTACAGTGATTAATTTTTTTGGGTGCTTTTTATATGGGAATATTTTCAGTAAAACGTTCGGGAACGAGTGTAAAACATCCTCTTTTCCCGGGTTCTAGAGATCCCAGGTCGTTGTCCAGTCCCAGTGCCCTGGACGGATTTATTGTTAACAATTTCATGATTTCTTTCAAGGGGACTTCCTTGGAACCGGTTTGCAGCAGTTGTTCCGCTTCGTTCCACAAATTCAGGTCTGAATTGGAACATAAGCTGTCTGTACCCAAACATAAAGAAACACCTGATTCAAGCATCTCTTCCCAAGGTGGAGATTCCAGGTTGATATTGTAATTACTTCTGGGACAGAGGCATACCGAGGTCCTTGTTTCCGCAAGTACTTGAATGTCGGATGAATTGGCGTGTACACAATGCACTGCCAGGGTGTTGTGGTCCAAGAGTCCCAGTTGATCGGCATAATTGACCGGGGTAGTGTATGGAGGTACGAAAGTTTCCGGAAGCAAAGAATTTTTCAAAAAATCTGCAAATTCTCCTCTCCCTGTGGTAAACAATTCTATTTCACCGGGGTTTTCAGCTAGATGAATGCTAAAGGGTCGGTGGTTTTGTGTTGTCCAGTTCTTTAAAAGCTGCAAGGTATTGGGATGTGTGGAGTACAGGGCATGTCCGGCAACGCTTAATTCCGGGTTTTTGTTGGGGGAAACGTGTGCGGGCCAATCTATGTTGTCGGTTTTCGGCGGCTTGAAGCCTAAAAATTCCAGGAATAGTCTATAGAGAGAACCGGATTCACGCAAGTTTTGCAGCAGTGTTTTCGGATTGTGTCCGCTGATATCACCTATGCCGGCAATACCGTTTTGTTCAAGGTTTTTGAAAACATTCTGCAATGTAGTTGGATCTATGTCCTGCATGGGTAGTTGCAGCAAGCTCTTTACCCAGGACTCGAAACCTTTTTGCAGTACTGTCTGTCCCTGCAGATGGCTTAGTTCCAGATGAGTATGGGCATTGATCAACCCCGGAACAACGACATAAGGTCCAAGGTCGTGAATGTCCCCTTGAAAGCTTTTTCTTAACTGCTTGTAATATCCTGTTTCCTTGATTATGTCGTCTTGTATGATTAATAATCCGTCCTCTATATAATGGTTTTCAGGCATCATCGGCAGGATGGTCTTGGCCCGGTAGGCTTGGGGTTGTGAAGAGTTGGGACGGTATAGCATTATACGATCAAAGGGAATCTGTTTGTAGTTGGAAATAGTCTTTATCCCAGTATACCACATTCCGGGGAGATATTCCGATAGTGTCCAATTTGTGCCTGTTCATACCCTTATATCCCCATATGAGCCCCTGGTATTTTCTGGGAGAGAACATTTTTAGCCTGGAGGAGCCCAGAATCAATCTGTTAGTAAGTATAAGATAATATAAGATCCTGCATTGAACAATATCTCCCAGGGCCGGATGCCAGGGTCCTGCCAGCACCCGGTTCAGCATCTCTTTCTCTGGAGGCAGACCGATTCTGTTAACTTTTATATTGTTTCTCCATAAGCTCAATACCCCCCTGGTCAACAAATCCAGGGTTTCTGCAAGCGACCAGGGGGTGTATTTGCCTTGTTTCCACCATTTGGCCAGCTTGGTACCTTCGATGGTCAAACAGGGATAAATCCGGACCAGGGATGGCTTTTGCCCTATTGTTCTGGATACGTCCTTGAACCACTTTTCCCTGTCGTGAAGTGGCAAACCGGGTAACAACTGAATACCCAATTGCATTCCAGCCTGTTTTATCAGGCGGCAGCTTTCTATTACAGTATCGCTGCCGTATCCCCTGTTGGAAACAGCTAAAACATCCTCGGAAAAACTCTGTACTCCCAGTTCAACCATGTCCAGCCCCAGGTCCTTGTACTCTTGGAGCATGTTAAAAGACAGGGCATCCGGGCGGGTGGAGCAGCGGACCTCGGAAATAACTTTTTTTTCTTTGTACTCCTTCGCCAATTCCAGAAACTTATAAGCCCAATTATTCGACAATGCAGTAAAGGTCCCCCCATAAAAAGCCAGTTCCAAAGGGGAATGATCTTCTGCGTAGGCCTTTTGTAGTCTCTCCCTTAGCTCATTGTAATAGTGGGACAGGGAATGGATTTCAGTACCTGTTTGAGCAACTTGAGAGCAATATATACATTTATTTGGGCAACCTTGATAGGGTAGAAATACAGGCCATATCTTTTTCCGGACTTTGTTCTCGGGTTTGGGGAAGTTGAAGCGTTGCATGTTTTCCATCTCTGTGAGTTTCTGATAAATGGGATTTTTAAATATGGAAGCATTGAAGTTACAGTACTGAGTATGTGATTGCTTTGGCAATATTTATTAATTTAGGTTACCTTTTTAGGATATTAATTAAACACGGTCAAGACTAGCTTCTTTAATAACTTGCCCTAATTGTTGAGCAAAAGAAAGATTGGAGAAAGACTGATTTTCTGCTTCTTGCTTAACAGCTTAATATCTCAACAAAAATCTTGTCCAAAGGTACTAGAACTTAACAGCTTTTTCTCGCCCCGCCCTGCCAAGGCAGGGACGGGGTCGAGATTGCCCATACTTCGTTGTGCCTCACCAATGCAATGGTAGTTAACAAGCCAAAATTGATATGTTCCGAAGTTATCACATATCTGGTCAAATAAAAAATATGATTATTTATCAAAAACTCTATTGTCAAAAGGGTCTTATTGATGTAACAATTATTAAAATGCGAATTAATTGAATAAATCTTTGGATAGTTTTCAGGGTTGTTGTATAGACTGTTTTAATAACTTATTGAAATAAAAATATTAATAATAATATGTGAAATCTTGGGCAGTTGTAGAATTAATTTTAAAAACTATTTTACATGCCTGTTAAATTTGTTAACTTACTAAATATACTTAACTTAATTATGTTAAAATTGCACAAATTGAAATGATCCGTTAATTGATTTTAAGGAGGAACGCTATGTCGGAAAATACCTTGACCAAAGCTGATATTGTGGAAGAG